>JAHIVS010000552.1 GCA_018816605.1 Pseudomonadota bacterium | reverse complement strand
CAGGCCCCCCCAACCTAAGTATTATTCTGGGGGGAATGGGCACGAATTTGGAATCCCTGGTCACCCTGTATACCGCCCTTGCCAGAAACGGCCAGGCAGGCAGACCGCGCCTAAACAAAAATGATCCGGTCCGGGAACGCTATCTCATGAGTCCGGGTGCCGCCTACATCACCCGCCAAATGCTCTCCCGGCCCCTGCCAGGGCAAGAAGGGATCGCAAGGCTTTCCGGAGAGCTGCCAGTGGCCTGGAAAACCGGCACCAGTTACGGATTCAGAGATGCCTGGGCCCTGGGGCTGATGGGAGATTATGTCGTGGGTATCTGGGTGGGACGCCCGGACGGGTCTCCTTCCCCGGGTCAGTACGGGGCCGTCACGGCCGTCCCCCTCATGGCCCAGGTGATAGAAAGCCTGCCCCTGTCCGGGGGGGAAGGGACAAAACGGGGTATGGATCAACCGCCCGATACAGTTGAACAGCAGACCATTTGCTGGCCCTCTGGAATTTTTGACACCCAGATTCCCGGTTCCTGTATGGTGCGCCACAAAGCATGGATACTCAACCACCAGATCCCCCCCACCCTCACAGAAAACCTGACCCCGGGAGAGGCCTCCCCGGGAGTGAACTCTCTGCTGCAAACGATCTGGGTGGATGCCCAGGGAAACAGGGCCGGGCCCTTTTGCGGCGGGATAAAAAAAGTCACCCTGGCCCTGTGGCCCTGGGCAGCAGAGCCCTGGATTCCGGGAAAATGGCGGCGAAACCGACTGATCCCAAAGATCTCACCCCAATGCCCCGACCTTTCTCCCATCACGGATAATCGGCTCAGGATCACCTCCATTTCCAATGACAGCCTGTTGACATCTCCCCCGGGCCAGGCCCAGTCCCCCCTGATCCCCCTGGAAACCCTGGGCGGTCAGGGTCGATTATACTGGTTTTTAAACCGCAGGCCCCTGGATGAAAATAAGGATGAGAATAAGGATATTCATCAGAGTGATGCAAACCGGGTCACGCCACATTTTATGCCCATGCCGGCCCCTGGCACCTACCAGCTGGCGGTGATGGATACCGCCGGTAACAGTGACATGGTGAATTTTCGGGTGATTGCCTCCCGTGCAGACTGATCCGCCCTAGTATCTTTGCCCCGAACCCGACTGGTCAGAATGCCTGCCCCATCGCCTTAAGGGAAACGCTTGTTTTGGTGGCATCGAATCTTGACGTCGTACTTGAAAGGGTTGACAAGCTGTTTATCCCTTCCCGTCAAGGGTCATTATCGGCCCGTATGCTTCCGGACGTCTGTCCCTGAACAACCCCCATGCCTCTCTGTTGCGGGCAAAGGCATCCAGATCAAACTCGGCAACAAGGATATCTTCAGTATTGCGGTCTGCCTGGGCAATGATCCGGCCTTTGTTATCGGTGATAAATGAGGAGCCGTAAAAGGTAATGTGGGAGGGACCAAAGGTTTCCGTACCAATCCGGTTGGAGGCGACCACGGGCATGAGATTGGCGGCAGCATGGCCGCACATGCAGGTTTGCCAATGATCTTTGCTGTCACAAGAGGGATCTGCCGGCTCCGACCCGATGGCCGTGGGATACAAAAGGATTTCAGCCCCCATGAGGGCCATGCACCGGGCAGTCTCCGGAAACCACTGGTCCCAGCAGATGCCGACACCAATGGTGGCATACCGGGTTTTCCAGACCTTGAAACCGGTATCACCGGGGTTGAAATAAAATTTCTCCTCATATCCGGGGCCGTCCGGAATATGGGTTTTCCGATAAAGGCCCAGATTTCTGCCATCGGCATCAATAATAGCAATTGAATTAAAACGGGCCTGGTTTACGCGTTCAAAAAAGCTTATTGGCAGCACCACATTCAGTTCTCGCGCCAATTTTGATAGGGAATGAACCGCTTCATTTTTTGCAAGTTCCGTTGCCAGCCCGAAATGTTCCGCCTTTTCCTCCTGGCAGAAATAGAGGGTTTCAAACAACTCCTGGAGAAGAATGATCTGGGCGCCCTGGGAAGCGGCCTTTCTGACAAGGGTTTGGGCCGTTTCAATATTGCAGACTTTATCGGATGTGCAGGCCATTTGAACGGCAGCAACTTTAATTGATTTCATTTGGCTCCCTGGGTTAGGACCTGGTTTATGAATTGTCTTCTTCGTTCACGGAAAGAACCGGACAAGATGCGTGTAAAATAACATATTGGGCAGTAGATCCAAAAATGAGTTTTCCCAGTTTGGACCGGCTTCTTACTCCGAGAATCAATTCATCCATTTGATTGTCCAGGGCAAATTTAACCAGCCCCTCACCCGCTGTCAAACCGGTTTCAAAAAGGTGGACAATGCAATCAATCCCCTGATCAAGAAAAAATTGTTTCCCCTTTGTCAGGTCCTCTTCTGCCATATCAAATTCAATTTTGGGTACCCCTTCTCCAATGGTCATGCTGGTGACCAGATTCAGTTGTGCATTTAATCGTTTTGCTCTGTCAAGTGCCGTTTTTACGATTTTACTGTCAAGGGAAACATCGTGATATCCCATCATGATTTTCATGGGGCCTCCTCCAATGGAAATTTTTATATTAACCGCCAAAAATCGGTTGAAAAATCTTGACCCGGGCGCCCTCTTTTAACCGGGTCTCCTTTTTTACCGGTCGGCCATCCATAAAGACCATCCCGATTCCCTTTGAATTAAGATTCAAAAAAATCAACAGATCCCCTATGGATGAACCCTCTGCCAGGCAAACCCCAAGGCCCTCCCGATGATCATAGTTATCAAAAGGGCCGCTAAGGGTTCCGTATAATTTAACCGTCAATTCCAATGATGGATTCCTAAAAATTAAAGGTTGTATCCATTTGTTCATCAGAGATGACCACCACCTTGTTATGGGGTGGCAGGGGCTCTTCATAAAACATTTTTGGAAGCCGGTCATCTTGTCTTGTAAAACCGGCCGCTTTATTGAATGCCAATTCCGTCTGAATGATTTTTTTGCCCAATGCATGCCAGTCTTTGGATGAAAAGGGCTGGCCGGATTTGGCCGCCACCATTTTACACACATTTTCAAGGCCGTCGGGTGCCTTGAATCCGGTCTGGGCAAAATCACAGATCCCCATGGTATCCACTACTGCCATATGAAGCTGGGCATCCCGTGATGTTTCCACCTGGCCTTCGGCGCCAAAAGGATCCAGAGTGCCCCCAAAGGCTTCAAGATTGGACTCCACCACCCATCCTGCGGTATGATCGCCCCCCATGGGCGTGGTGGCATAGGTAACCGCCATGCCGTGAATAGCCCGTGGATCATAGGCCGCAATACTCTGTCCTTTAATAACAGGTACCCGATCATGGTTAAAATATTCGCCCACACGCTTGGGGCCATGGCCGATAATTTTTCCAAAATCACTGCCCGTGGCAACCGCCTCAACCATTTCAATGGCTGCTGCTGCATCACCGAACGGTTTGTATCCGGCATCCATGGCAACGGCAATGGCCACCCCTGTACTCATGGTATCCAGGCCGATATCATCGCAGAGAAAATCAAGGCGGGCAATGGCATCCAGATCATTGTTACCGATCATCCCGCCCATGGACCAGATGGTCTCATACTCCAGGGAGGAGGTGACATATTTTCCCTTTTCATCCACATATTCATTGGAGCAATTGATAATGCACTGGGAACACCCCTTATGATTGGGGATACCGCCCCGCTCTTTTATGATCTGGGCCATGGTTTCCCCGCTGATCTTATCGGCATCTTCAAACTGACCTTGTCTGGCATTTCGTGTGGGAAAGGCGCCGGCGGCATTAATGGGCTCCACCAGGACGGCCGATCCCAGGGCAGGCAATATTTGTGCTGAAAATTCATCTGCCAGCACAGCCTTGGCAAAAATTTTGGCACTGGATTTAAACGCTTCCATATCTTTGATTGGCGCGGTCTTTCCCGCTTTTCTTTCAACAATCAAGGCTTTGAGTCCCTTGGAACCCATGACAGCACCCAAGCCCCCCCGTCCTGCGGCACGGCAGGGACGGCCGTCCCTGTCCGTGGACTGGATGGAGGCAGCCGACAATTGCAGTTCCCCTGCCGGACCGATACAGGTAATGCTGCAATCTTCCCCATGGATGGCCTTAAGGCTGGCCACCAGGGCATAGGTTCGTTTGCCCCAGAATGCATCGGCATCCGAAAGAACCGCATCCCCCTGTTTGTCAATCTTCAGGATATAGGCGTGATCCTTTTCCGGCTGACCCTCAATAATGATGGCAGAGATGCCGGTATGTGCCAGGTCTGCAGCAACCGTCCCGCCCACGTTGCTCTCCTTGATGCCGCCGGTTAACGGACTTTTGGCGCCAATGGAAAACCTTGAAGAATTGACCAGGGAAGAACCGCTCAAATACCCAGGCGCAAAAATCAGCTTGTTTTCCGGCCCCAGGGGATCACATCCCCCGGGGACTTCCTGGTTGATCATGAATGAGGTAAGCCCTCTGCCCCCCATTCCGGTAAAGGCAGATGTCACTTCTTGCGTGGTTATTTTTTTGCTACGCATATCGACCCTGATGATTTTCATACCCCCCCCTCCTTTTTTTTCTGGTGTTTAACCGGGCTGGCAACTATCCCGGCCTCCCTATGTTTATGCGTTAAACTCCTTTGATACATCGGCCAAAGTTTCGTCCAATCGCTGGATAATAATATCGATGGTTTCATAGGCAAGAATGCCGGGAGGCTCTATCCTATTTACCCTGGCATTGTTCAGGGTGCCGCCGGTCATGACCCCGCGTTTAAAAAGCCCCTTGGAAACCGCCCATCCGATTTTCCGTGTCTTGTATTCCAGCCCGATCAAAAAGCCCTTTCCCCGGACATCCACAAGGATTGGATACTTTTCCTTTAATTTTGTAAGCTGATCCATGAAATATTTGCCCTTTTCCTTTATCTGGCCGGGCAGATCCTCTTTAATAGTAAAATTAATGGCCGCAATGGCGGCAGCGCAGGCAAGGGGATTGCCGCCAAAGGTGGGGGATCCTAAAATCCAGGGATTTTCCTTTAACTCTTCGGTCCACAAATGGGGCCTGGCAATGATACCGGTAATGGGCATCACGCCGCCACCAAAAGCTTTTCCAAAGGTTAAAATATCCGGAACCACATCATAATCTTCACAGGCCCACATGGTACCGGTCCGTCCCATACCCGTCTGAATTTCATCAAAAATCAGGACCACTTCATACTTATCACAAATCGCCCTTAATTCCTTGAGATATCCGTCGGGGGGTAAAATAATGCCAGCCTCCCCCTGAATGGGTTCCACAATCATACCAGCCACGGTTTCCCCCACGGCAATCAGATTTTTAATGGCGGTTTCAGTCGCTTTTGCATCCCCGAATGTCACATGCTGAAACCCCTGGATGAGGGGCAGATAGGGTCTTCGATACATCCCTTTTCCCGTGGCAGAAACAGCGCCCATGGATTTGCCGTGAAATCCGCCAACCGTTGAAATAAAATAATGCTTTCCCGTGGCAAGCCGTGCCAGCTTCAACGCCATTTCAACCGCCTCGGCTCCCCCATTGCAAAAAAATGCATATTGCAGGTCCCCCGGGGTGCACATGGCCACCAGCTTTGCCAGATATCCCCTTAAGGGATCCACCAATTCCTGGCTGTGCAGGGCATATCGATTCAGTTGGGCTGTCACAGCCGCTACAACTTCAGGATTTCTATGACCGGCGGTGTATACGCCAAACCCCCCGAGACAATCGATAAATTCATTGCCATGGGTATCGGAAAATGTTTCCTGGGAATCGGTCCATTCAACAAAATTTGCATCTGTGGAGACTGATTTTCTATATTTTAACCATCCGGGATTAACATGATTATTAAAATTGTCGATGGAATCTTTACTGATTCGATCTTTATCTTCTTCTGTCAATTTATCCTTTAAAATATAGTCCAGCACTTGGGAAGATTCTTTTAAAACCGAATCTCTGTAGTCCTCCATAATAGTCTCCCTTAATTGTTTTTACTTTTCAAATGGTTAGAAAATTATCAGTCATGAATAGAAAAATAGAATACCGGCCATTGATTGTCAATAAAATAATTGACAATACAATCTAAAAGTGTAAATAGTGAAATTGATTATTGCGAATATAAAGTAATTTAACATTAAAAACGAAAGAATCCGATGATTAATCCAAAAACAAAAAGACACCATATTAAAATCGATGCCATTGATTCCGAGATGATTCAATTGCTCCAGAAAGACGGCAGAATATCAAATACGGCCATATCAAAAAAACTTGGGATCGCAGAGTCCACGGTTCGAACACGGCTCAATCGTCTCCTGGACAATAAAGTGGTTCAGATTGTTGCGGTGAGCAACCCCTTTGACTTAGGGTTCCAGGTGGCTGGCAACTTCAAGATCAACATTGAGTTGAAAAAAAAAGACATGATCATGAAAGAACTGGTGGCCATCAAGGAACTCTGGTATGTTGTGCTTACCACCGGCGGAACCGATGTGGATGCCGATTTTATTGTGCCCTCCTTTGAAGACATTGAAGTCTTGATTTTTGAAAAACTCAATAAAATTGACGGGATCAAACAGATTGAAACCTCTTTGATCATGGAATATGGCAAGCATAACTTTGAATGGGGAACGGCCATAAGCTGAACAGTTTTGTATTCCCGGGTCAGATAGACAGGCCCTTTTATTTATTATGATTTATGGAGGATTTATGAGAGTTTTACTGGTGGGAGCAGGTGGTGTAGGAGAAGCCATTGTATCGATTGCAACAAAAAATGACCCCAATGCCCAATGGTTGAAACGTATGATTGTTTGTGATTATGATTTCAACAGGGCAGAACGGGTGGTTTCACAATCCAATGACCCCCGCCT
>JAHIVS010000551.1 GCA_018816605.1 Pseudomonadota bacterium | reverse complement strand
GTGTTTCATGGCATACATGAGGGTGGTCATGATCCGGGCGCCGGTGGAGCCCACGGGGTGGCCAAGGCCGATTCCCGATCCGTTGACGTTGGTGATCTCCCGTTTCAGGCCCAGTTCCCGTTCGCAGCCGATGTATTGGGCGGCAAAGGCTTCGTTGACTTCGACAAGGTCAAAATCGGCGATGGAAAGGCCCGAGCGTTTCATGAGATTTTTCACGGCCGGAACCGGGGAAATACCCATGATGGTGGGGTGGCAGGCGCCCATACCCGTGGCCTTGATTTTGGCGATGGGGGAAAGGCCCAGTTCTTTAGCCTTGTCCGCCGACATGATGACCATTCCCGTGGATCCGTCATTTAAGCCCGAGGCGTTTCCGGCAGTGACCTTGCCGGTTTTGGGGATAAAGGCAGCCGGAAGGGCTGCCAGTTTTTCCTGGGTCATGCCGGGCCTGAAGTGTTCGTCCTTGTCAAAGATCAGGGGGTCTTTTTTGCGCCGGGGCACTTCCATGGTCACGATCTCTTCTGCAAAAGAACCGTCATTGGTGGCCCGTTCCGCATTGTTGTGGCTTCGCAGGGCCACCTCGTCCATCTCTTCCCGGCTGATGCCCAGGTGGTGGGCCACAAATTCGGCGGTGTGTCCCATGATATAGGGTTTGCCCATGAAAAAACTGACCGGCGCTTCTGCCGTGTTCAAAGGGGTTGTGCTGTCGAGGGGCATCACATGGGAGCCGCAGTGGAGGGCATGGATCATGGCATCCACAAAAACGGTGTCCTGGAGGCGGCAGCCCCACCGGGCCGAAGGCACGGTATAGGGAACCCCGGACATGTGCTCGACACCGCCTGCCAGGATGATGTCGGCCATGCCGGCCTGGATCATGGCCATGCCGGAAAGGGCTGCTTCCATGCCGGAAATACAGACCCGGTTCACGGTGGCGGCGGGCACGGTATCGGGAATCCCGGCCATGAGGGCTGCCACCCGAGTGGTGTTAAGGGTATCGTGGTGCTCAAGGCAGGTGCCGTAACGGACATCGTCTATGAGGGCCGGGTCTATGCCGGCTCTTTTTACGGCTTCTTTCATGGTCACAGCCGCAATCGTGGCGCTGTTCATATCCTTTAAGGTGCCGCCGTAGGTACCGATGGCGGTTCTGCAGGCGGAAACAATAACAACTTCTTTCATTTTTATATCCTTAAGCTAGAGTGTGTTTCAAATATCAGGACCCAGACGACGCCAGATTTTTTGGCGTCTAAATCGGTGGGTATCCGGGTCCCATGATTTTTATTTTGACCCAAAGGCCTCCTCTGAAATATCCAGGGCGGCCGTGTCTCCTGCCATAATGGCTTCCATTTTGCCCAGGGAAACGGGCAGGACGGAATGGATGAAAAACTGAGCGCTTTTGACCTGGCCCTCGTAAAAAGGGACATCCTTCTTCTTGGGAGCTTCGGCCAGGGTCTGGACGGCAATACTGGCCCGCCACAAGAGCATCCAGGCCATGAGAACATCACCGGTCACATCCAGGAAGGGGTGGGCCTGGGCAAAGGCGGCGGATATGTTTTTTCCCATCACGGTTCCCAAAGATTTTGCCGTTTCCATGAGGCGCACCACGGCTGTATCCACCCTGGCTGCCAGGGGGGCCAACGCCTCTATTTCCTTGGCCGCATCAATGGTTTTTTGGACTTCGGCCAGAAGGTCGGTAAAGGCGCGTCCCTTGTTGAGGCCCAGCTTTCTGCCCAGAAGATCCATGGCCTGGATTCCGTTGGTGCCTTCATAGATCTGGGTGATTTTGCAGTCCCGGAGCAATTGTTCCTGGGGGTATTCCTTGGTAAATCCATACCCGCCGAACACCTGGACTCCCAGGGAGCACATCTCAAAGGCCCGGTCCGTGATATAGCCCTTGGCCACCGGGATGAGCACATCAATAATGCCCTGGTAGCGCTGCTTGTCCGTGTCATTGTCAGAGACATGGAGCCTGTCTTCCATGAGTCCCACATAGTAGAGCAGGCTTCGCATGGCTTCGGAATGGGATTTCATGGTCAGAAGGATGCGCCGGATATCCGGGTGCTGGATGATGGGAACGCCCGGAGAGCCTTTGGGGGCGGTAAGGGCTGCGCCCTGAACCCTTTCCCTGGCATAGTTCAGGGCGTTCAGATAGGAGGTGGATGCACAGGCAAAGCCCTGCATGCCCACGTGGAGACGGGCCTCGTTCATCATCACAAACATGGCGCTCATGCCGCGGTTGGCCTCGCCCAGAAGCGTGCCGATGCACTGGCCTTTTCCCCCCAGGGCCATGGAACAGGTGGGGCTGCCGTGGATGCCCATTTTCTCTTCGATGCC
>JAHIVS010000550.1 GCA_018816605.1 Pseudomonadota bacterium | reverse complement strand
TGATGCTGCTTGCCATCGTAGTATTCGGGGTGGGTATTATCCGCAGTTTTTTCACCCCTGAAAAAACCCGGGCCTTTCTTTCCGGGAAAAGTGAATTTGCCGGTAATATCCTGGCCGCCCTCCTGGGGATTGTCACGCCCTTTTGCTCCTGCTCGGCCGTTCCCCTGTTCATCGGATTTGTCACGGCCGGGGTTCCCCTGGGTGTGACCTTTTCATTCCTGATCGCAGCCCCCATGGTGAATGAAATTGCCCTGGGCCTTCTCTATGGCCTTCTGGGCTGGAAGGTGGCGGCCATCTATCTGGGAACCGGGCTTTTCATTGCCGTTACCGCCGGCTGGGTCATCGGCCGCCTGAAAATGGAAAACCATATCGAAGACTGGGTCACCAAGATCAATGTAACCGCCGTCCAGATGGAAGAAGAACCGCTGACCTGGAACGACCGGGTCCGGTACGGCTGGGATGCGGTTAAAGAAATCATCGGCCGGGTCTGGATCTATGTCATCCTCGGGATTGCCGTGGGCGCCGGTATCCACGGATTTGTTCCCGAAGGGGTCATGGCCTCCATCATGGGCAAAGGCTCCTGGTGGTCGGTCCCCCTTTCCGTTCTCATCGGCATCCCCATGTATTCCAATGCCGCAGGGATTATCCCGGTGGTCGAAGCCCTCTTGGGCAAAGGGGCGGCCCTTGGAACGGTCCTGGCTTTCATGATGAGCGTCATCGCCCTGTCTCTGCCCGAGATGGTGATTTTAAGAAAAGTTTTGAAACCCAGACTGATTGCCGTCTTTATCGGGGTAGTGGGATCCGGCATTCTTTTTGTCGGCTATCTATTTAATATGATAATTTAAAATTTCAAGTATCCATAAGGATTTCTAATGACCCACGCAAATGAAGACGAGCATGACTCAGGGCATCACCACGCCGAGAACGTTGAAGATACCAGCGGGACAAGGCTTTTGATCACCCTTGCCCTGAACCTGATCATTCCGGTGATCCAGGTCATTGCCGGGGTTTTCGCCAACAGCATGGCCTTGATTTCCGACGCCACCCACAATTTTAGTGATTTCATGGCCGTCCTGATCTCTTATATTGCCTATCGCATCGGCAAAAAAGGGGCAACCAACCAGAATACCTTTGGATACCGCCGGGCCGAAATCATGGCAGCCTTATTGAATGTGACCCTTCTGGCGGGCGCCTGCATTTTTATTCTATATGGTGCATTTCAAAGGTTTTCAGCCCCTGAAATCGTATCCGGTAAAATTGTGATCTGGGCGGCCATGGTGGGCATCGTGGGAAACGGGTTTTCCGCCTGGCTCCTCCACCGGGATTCAAAACACAATTTGAACATTAAAGGGGCTTTTTTGCATATGATGGGGGATTTTCTGACCTCCGTTGTGGTGATGATCTCCGGTCTGGTGATGTTGTATAAACCCTGGTACTGGCTGGACCCTTTGCTGTCCATGCTGATTGCTGTGTTTATTCTGAAAAACTGCTGGACCATTCTCAAATCCTCCACCGCTATCTTAATGAATGCCGTCCCCGGCCATATTGATCTGGATGATGTCCGTTCCCATCTTTTATCCATGGAGGGGGTTCAAAACGTCCATTAATGTTTAAATGCCAAAGTCCAATTGGTCAAATTCGTGGAAATCAGTGAAGATTATCTCATTGCGGCGCTCTGGAGCGGAATTGTCTCCAGGGAAAATCTGAATTTCAAAAGGAGAACCAAGATGAAAAAATTAGTTATTGCCGTTTTATTCCTTGGCATGTGTATACCGGCCCATGCCGATGATACCGGCCTGGAAACCTATATTACCGGGTTTGATTATGCAGCCCGCAAAGAGATGAAAATAGACAGCGAGGGCCTGATTGAGCTGCTCGAGGAAGGCCGGGCTCAGCTCATTGACATCCGGTTTTCCGAAGAATACGAGGCCTGGAAAGTCGGACCTTCCATCAACATTCCCTTGAATGAACTCCCGGCCAGACTCGATGAAATCGACAGGACAAAGATTGTGGTGACCGCCTGCCCCCACAAAGACCGGGCTACCATCGCCATGGTCTATCTGCGGTCCAGGGGCATACCGGCAAAATACCTGACAGACGGCCTTATCGGGCTTGCGGAAAATCTTCGCGGCGATAATGCAAAAAACTTCATTCAATATATCAACCGTCCAACAGCAACCAGTGAAGCACCGAAAAAACAAAAATAGCCGTCTTGCGGTGCCAGTCCCAATGGGCACTTTCCAGGCTCCCATGCCGGCCCAAGGCTTCAGGCCGGTGGTCGTGTCTGCAATGCAGAAGCAACAGTTCGGGGGTAAGAAAAGATGCCTGCCGTTCGCAGTCAAAAACTCATCTTAACATGCGGTCTTAATATGGTACCATATATGAACCGGAGGTGATAACATGCATATGATAGATGACATAAAACCTGTTACATATTTGAAATCAAAAGCTGCAGATTTGTTGAATCAAATAAATACGACCCATCGTCCTGTAATTATAACTCAAAATGGTGAACCCAGAGCCGTTCTTCAAGATCCCAAAAGTTATGAAGATATGCGCAACGCAATCGGCCTGTTAAAGCTGATATCACAAGGTGAAAGTGATGTTCGAAATGGCAAGGTGAAACCACAAGAAAACGTATTCAAAGATATTGAGAAATCATTGGAAGCCAGATTGAAATGAGCTCAAAATACAATGTAATCTGGGCTCATGTTGCTGAAAACGACATGAAAAATATTATTGAATATATTGCAGATAAAAGCCCTCAAAATGCGCTGAAAATATTAACTGAAATCAGGCAAAAAGCTTTAAGCCCAGATGCTTTTCCAGAAAGAGGTCGAGTCGCTCCAGAGCTTCAAGATGAAGGAATCTTGATATACCGGGAATTGGTTATTGCACCATGGCGATTAATTTACAGAAATTCCGGACAGGAAATATTTGTTTTGTCTGTAATAGATTCTCGCCGGAATGTTGAAGATATTCTATTTAAACGATTTGTTGATAAAGAATAGAACTGCGAACAGACCGGTGACCAGTGCGAACCCTCGAATATCTGGTTTCGGAAATTGCTCGAAGAGCAGCGGCGAATTGACCGGCTCCTTCATCCATATTCTTGAACTTTTGTAACCCTTCAGGGCAACTCATTGATAGAGCCGTTTTTTATCTTACGAGGACCGCGGGCGCTGCAGCACGCCTCGCTCCCTCTTCAGGTTATGAAGGCTTTTCCCGGAAATACCGGCGCTGGAAAAAGAAGGCTACATTGACAAGCCCGATCATGACCGGCACTTCCACCAAAGGCCCGATAACGGCGGCAAAGGCGGCACCGGAATTCAGACCGAATACCGCGATGGCCACGGCAATGGCCAGCTCGAAATTGTTGCTGGCGGCCGTAAAGGCCAGGGTGGTTGTCTTTTTGTAATCAGCCCCCACCTTTTTTCCCATATAAAAAGAGACCAGGAACATGATCACAAAATAGACCAGCAGCGGGATGGCGATTCTCACCACGTCCATGGGAATCTGAACGATGAGATCCCCTTTAAGGCTGAACATGAGCACAATGGTAAAGAGCAGGGCAATCAGGGTCAGGGGGCTGATCCTGGGGACCACCACGGCATGGTATTGTTCCCGGCCCATGATTTTAACGCCGATAAACCGGGTCAGGGCGCCGGCAATGAAGGGGATGCCCAGATAGATAAACACGCTTTCGGCGATCTGGCCGATGGTGATTGCCACGGCCGTGGCCTGGATCCCGAACAGGGGCGGCAGAACCGTGAGGAAAAACCAGGCATAGACACTGAAAAATATCACCTGGAAAACAGAGTTAAAGGCCACCAGACCGGCGGCATACTCGGTATCCCCCTTGGCCAGCTCGTTCCAGACAATGACCATGGCGATGCACCGGGCCAGTCCGATCATGATCAGCCCTGCCATGTATTCGGGATAATCCCTCAGAAAGATGATGGCGATGAAAAACATCAGAAAGGGGCCGACCACCCAGTTCTGAACCAGGGAGAGGCAAAGAATCCGGATATTTTTGAAAACATCGGGCATGTCCTCATACCTCACCTTGGCAAAGGGCGGATACATCATGAGGATAAGACCGACGGCAATGGGGATATTGGTGGTTCCCACCGTGAACAGGTTGACGAAATCCTTGACACCGGGCACCAGCCACCCGGCACCGATTCCGATGGCCATGGCGGCAAATATCCACAGGGTCAGGAACCGGTCCAGAAAAGAAAGCCCCTTGCCCACGGGCTGGGCCGTGGGGCACAAGTCAGGGTTTGGATTTGTTTTGTCGGGGTTTATTCTCTTGTTATTCACCTCTGGCCTCCTTTTAAAATATTATTCGGCAGGGCTTCCACAAAAGCCCTGATTTCATCTCTCACCTTCCGATAGCAATCCAGCTGGGCCGCTTTTCCCCCTCCTTGCGCCGCGATCTCCCGGGCCAGGGCCGGCGGATCGGCAAAGCCTGCATGAACGCGTTTGCAGGATGCCGGGAAATAGGGGCAGGATTCCCGGGCATGGTCACAGACCGTCACCACCGCATCAAAATCCTGGCCCGTAAATTCATTGACATGTTTGGACCGCTGTTCGGAAATATCCACCCCGGCCTCGGCCATGACGGCGACAGCATGGGGATTCAGCCCGTGGATTTCCACGCCGGCTGAAAAAACGTCAATGCAGTCACCTTTGAGCTTGCGGGTCCAGCCTTCTGCCATCTGGCTCCGGCATGAATTTCCCGTACACAAAAATAATATCTTCAGTTTTTCCATTATGGGGTTCCTCCTTTTTGGATGGGGCAGCAGGCTTGTCCCCGTTGTTTTCTGCAAAGATCCTCAAGGGGAAGATCCGTGATCCGCTCCAGGGTGTCAAGATCGTTTTGAAAGGCCAGAGAGGTCCGGACTTCAGGATCAAGCCATTGCAGGATTCCGTCGAACCCGCGGCCGGACCGGTCCAGGCTGAAAAACACCCACCGGCCGTCCTTCCGGCTCGTCAGCAGTCCGGCAGCGACCAGGATACTCAAATGGCGGGAGGCTGTCGCACCGGCCACCTGGAGCAGTTCCGTGATCTGGCAGGCGCACAATTCCCCGTGGCGGGTCAGGGCGCAAAACACCCTGAGCCGGTTTTTGTCTGCCAGAGCCTTTAGTTTTGAAATCGTATTATCCATATCAACGCCATGTTTTATAATTAGCCAAACAACTAATTATCTATATAAAAAATTTGATCCGGTCAAGAATTTTTATACGGCATCCCTTTGGTGGTGACAATGGAACAGATCTCGGTGCCGTCGGATATCCTGACCCGGTACTCATCATGGTTCAAGTCTTGAATGGCTTTGCAGCTCAGCATAGCGGCCGGGCTCTTTTTTGATGTTTTCTACAATGAGTTCCTAACGGGCCGGGTTGGCCTGGTCGTTTCTTTTAACTTCAAACCGGATGTTTTTTTCATGTAAGGTCTCCTGAAAATTAAACAATATTGGTTTTGTTTTTATCATAACCGCTATTAGGTTAGTTTAGAGTTCCAGATTAAAACGGCTCATATAGGCGGTCAGCTTCCGGCCTTCTTCCGCCTTGATTCCGGGACAATCGTCCGCGCCTTTGGCACCTTCTGCCACCTTGGTGGCAAAGACCATGCAGGTGGGCTGGCCGCATTCCCGGCAATTGGTTTTGGGCAGAAGTTTTAAGATTTCAATGATGCCGGGCCTGGGCAAGCCGGTATAAGAGGGGGTGATGGTGTCTTTTTGTTCCCAGGCGGAATTGATTTCCGTCTTCAGCCATTCCACGATTTTTCTGGCTTCGGCTTCATCGTTCAGGGCATTGACGGCGATTTTTTTGCCGTGGACCGTGATCAGTTTTCCCTGGGCCCGGAAGGTGACGGCGGGGGGGTCATTCAGAAATTCAAAACCGCCCAGGACGGCGTTCAGATAGGGCAGGGCCTCGCTGACATCCTGGCCCAGGTGGGCAAAGCAATGGACCCCTTTGGCATCGGCCTGGCATTTGGATTTAAAGATTTCAAGGGTATAGTCTTTGAGCAGCATAGTGTCCTTTTTTTTTGTTTTGATCAAGCAGTAATAAACGGATTAATCATAAAATACAGGCCTAAAATCCCCACCAGGGTCCCGGCCCCTTTGCGGAACCAGGTGCCTGCACCCTGCCAGGCGGCATTTTCCATGAGTTTCCGGACAGCAGCGGCGCTGCTTCCGGCAACGGCAATGGGAAGGCAGTGGCCGATGCCGAAAAGAACGATCAAAAGAATCCCGGTCATGATTTTTTCCTGGACCGTGATGACGGCCAGGATGGGCGCAATAAACCCAAAGGTGCAGGAGCCGGACAAAATGCCGTAGGCAAGCCCCAGGACAAAGGCCCCGGTCATGCCCTTGAGTTTCAGCCGGTATAAAAGCCCGCCGGACAGGGAGCATTTTTCAACCCCCAGCATGCCCAGGGCCACCCAGATCAGGATAGCCCCGATCAGGATCTGCCAGTAATTGCCCACATCCCCCAGCATCCGTCCCAAAAGGGCGCAGATAATGCCGATGACGGCAATGGTGATGAAAAGACCCAGGGTGAAAAGGATGGAGTACACCCCTGCCTGCCGGGGCTGGACCATCTTGTCCTGGCCCCCGACATAGCCGACGATCAGGGGAATGGAGGCCATGTGGCAGGGGCTCAGCAGCACGCTGACCATGCCCCAGATGAAGCACCCGGCAGCAGCCAGGATGGTTCCGCCCGTGATCCACTGGTTGACGGTTAAAAAAATCTGGTCCAGCATATCGCTCCTCCTATTCCTTTTTTTCCGATGGGGAAGAAACCCCCATCTTGGTGAGCTGGGCCACAATGTCCTTTTCACTCATGAAGCCTTCATGGCGGGATATTTCCGTTCCCGAAGCATCATAAAAGATCTGGGTCGGGATGGCCCGGATCTTGTATTTGGGGGCCTGTTCCTTGTGTTTCCAGACATCGATAAAGGCAATGGCCGCCTTTCCCTGGTAATCGGCCTCAAGCTTGGCCATGATGGGGGCCATCATTTTACAGGGAATACATTCCGTGGCCCCGAGATCGATCAGGGTCACCATGCCTTTTACCGGCAGGTTTTCAAAATCAATGGGGGCGCTGTGGCTGACGGTCCCGGCGGAAAGCTCCTGGGCCGTGTCCGTAAAGAATTGTGTTTTTACAAGCAGGATCACTGCAACGGCAATGACACAGATAATAATAAGTTTCGCGATTCTCATGGTTTGACCCCGCAGGTATCGAAAACCGCAGACTTCACCCTGGCGATATCTTCGGCCCTGGGGGTGAGGTTTTTATTTTTTTCAATGCCCAGTTCGGTAATCACCAGGTGATTTTTCAAGGGCACCTGGGCCTGTTCAAGGATGGCTTTGGCACACCCCACAGGGCAGCCGTCAATGGCCACCATGGTATCCACCTCTTTGGCCGACTGGACAAAACCGCCCAGCTGGGCGCCGATTCCGGCCAGGCAGAACATTTTGCCGACGCCTTCCCGGGTCAGTTCAATGGCAGCCTGGTTTGAAAGCTGGCCCACGTTGGATCCGCCTGAACAGGCCAGGATCATGATATTGCCGCCGGATGCGCAACAGTCTTGTGTCATTTTGTTACTCCTTTATAAAAATTAATCATCAGTTTTTTTTTAAACCGCCG
>JAHIVS010000549.1 GCA_018816605.1 Pseudomonadota bacterium | reverse complement strand
TGTGTTGCCGTGGATGGGTTGGTGGTATTGGGGGATACACGAGACATAAAAAATAAGGATATAAAAAATAAAGAAACGGAAAATAAAGACAGTCAGACCTTAAAAAACCAGGTGGACCTTTCGGTGCTGGGGGCCTGCTTTTATCCTTCCTCCATCGCCTTTATCGGGGCCTCTGCCGTGCCGGGCAAGTGGGGGCATATGCTGCCCACCAATACTTTGTCCCGGAATTATAAAGGGCAGGTTTACCTGGTCAACCCCAAGGGCGGCAGGATTATCGGCCGAAAAGTGTATCCCAGTATTACCGATATCCCGGGGGATATTGATCTTGCCGTTGTGACCATCCCGGCGGAAAAGGTGATTGATCTGATACCGGGCTTTGTCCAGAAAAATGTACGGGGAATTTTGCTGATCACCTCGGGGTTCAGGGAAGTGGGGCCAGAGGGGGCGGCACTTGAAAAGGTTCTGGTGGAAACAGCGAGAAAGGCGGGTATCCTGGTGCTGGGACCCAATACCATGGGGGTTTGTAATCCCCATGCCGATTTTTTCTGCTGTGCGGCCAATGCCTATCCTTTGCCCGGATCAACCGCCCTTGTCTGCCAGTCCGGAAACATGGGAACCCAATTGCTGGCCTTTGCAGAACAGCAGGATATCGGGATCCGCGCATTCTCCGGTTCCGGCAATGAAGCCATGGTCACCATTGAAGATTATATGGAGGCCTTTGAAATAGATGAACTGACCCGGACTGTGGTGTTGTACCTTGAGAGTGTCAAGGATGGGGCCCGGTTTTTCAGGTCGGCCGCAAGGGTTTCCCGGAAAAAACCCGTGGTGGTCCTGAAAGGGGGCAGAACCAGACTGGGGGAACGGGCCGCTTCCAGCCATACCGGTGCCATGGCGTCGGATGCCCGGGTGTTTGAGGCAGCCTGTCGCCAGGCCGGGGTGATTCAGGTGGAACAGCCCATGGAATTGTTGGATCTGTCGGCCGTGTTTTCATCTTTGCCCCTGCCCCGGGGCAAACGGGTGGCCATCATGACCCTGGGGGGGGGGTGGGGGGTGATCACCACAGATCTGTGTGCCGACTACGGATTGGAAGTGCCGGATTTGTCGGACGATATCATTGATCGGTTGAACCAGATCCTTCCGACCTTCTGGAGCCATGGAAATCCCGTGGACATCGTGGGGGAGGGAGATCCTGAGATTCCCAAAACCTGTATGGAGGAACTGCTCAAGTGGGAGGGCTGTGATGCCGTCATCCACCTTGGGATTCACGGCAAACGGGTGTTGGCCAACAAAATGATTGATGCGGTTGTTAAAACAGATCCGACCCTGGACGAAAAATCGGGCCGGGTGTTTAAGGATAGCATTCTGGCACTGGAAGAGGACTATGTAAAATATATCGTGGAGCTGACCCGAAAATACGGGAAACCGGTTTTGGGGGTCAGCCTTTTGACCGATGAGATCAGCCGGACCCTCTACCGGTATGACAACAACCCCTATAAAGGCGTGTTTTTCCCCTCACCGGAACGGGCGGTGAAGGCGCTTTCCGGCATGTGTCAATATGCCGGCTGGCTCAGAGATCGTTCCTGACAAAAATTTTATAAAATAGACAAATAAAAAGGCGCATTAAATAGTTCATGCGCCTTTTTATTCTCTATTTGATCCTAAATTTTAAACAGTTCAAGGGGGGGGCGGTTATCCGCTTCAAGGGCCTGGTTTGCCTTTTCAAGCAGGGTTTGGCTGGAGATAACCGATATGCCTTTCTGGTCTTCTTCAATGGTAAAGTAGGTTTTTGCGATTTCCTGGATTCGTTTTTTGTCCAGCCGGAGCAGGGAATCCTTGAAATGCTGACGGATCTCATCCGTAAGATGGGTGATGTCCCGGTAAAACGCTTTCATGGAAGCAGGGCCCGGTGTTTCGGGTTTGTCAATATCCGAGCAGACCTGGAGAATGGCTTCCTTTACATCTGTTTGGGAAAATTCCCCCCGGATAATGTAATCGCAGGCATTTTTATACACATCCAGGGTTCGTTTAATGTGGGGGTCCCGGTAAGAGCCGAATGAAAAGATGCCTTCTTCTGTATTGTAGATGGCAAACCCGCCGTAGGCCCCGCCTTTTTCCCTGATTTCCCGGTGCAGGTAAAGGGATCTTAAAATTTTACTGATCACCGCAAGCCCCGGGGAATCTTTATGGGTGATGCGCACGGTTTTAAAAGACTGACCCACAAAGGAAACCGCGGTATTGGTATACCATCCGTCGTAGGGCCTTCTTGTGTCAAGATCAATGGTTGGTGTGAAAAAGGTGTTTTTGGCACCATTGGCCAATTGGTCGTGGAGCTGGGCAATTCTTTGATCGGCCAGTTCCAGGGAGGGTTTGCTTCCGATGATGGCCGGTTTTAAATTGTCCCGCCGGAACAGCACGGCTGCAATGGTTTCCAGATTGGATGACAAACTGTCCAATCCCTTTTTGCCGGTAGCAGGATCTGTCACCTGGCCGGTGATTTTTTTTATCAGTTGAAACTGGTCGATTCCATGCCAGAGTTCGTTGATATGCGCTGCTTTTGACAGGTGTCGCGCGGAAAGGGAGATGGCATACCGGTGACCCGCCGAAACGATGGAGGATTCCATGCCGGACTGGTATTGGAGCAGCAGACTTTTCAGCCGGTCTTGATCCCCAAATCCAAAGGCTGTGACAAATTCATCAATCATATCAAACAAGCGCTCAATGTTCCGGTCCAGAGCTTTGCCTTGGAGGGCCAGAAACGAATGGGAATCCGCATCCTTGGAAAAATAGGACCCGGAAAAGGCAGACAGGCTGATCCCGCCGGTATAAAGGTCCATGGTTTCC
>JAHIVS010000548.1 GCA_018816605.1 Pseudomonadota bacterium | reverse complement strand
CGGCTTTTTTTGCTTTTCCATCTGCAACCAGTGTAAAGTGTTCGGCCAGGCTCTGTAAAAGGAGCTTGTTCGTGTCCCCGCTGATTTGGAATTTTGAGCCCTCGGGCCTTGGCAAGAGAAATACAATTATGCCGATCAACAAGGCCACACATAGTTTAAATCCATCTGTTTTATAAAACATTTTTTCTCCTCAATTTTTAATTCTTTGTTTATTGTTCTTTACCAGATCACATGGTCTTCCGTATTACTTTTTTTTATTCATTATATTTTCTTTGTGTCTCTGTTTTTCGGATGATGATATTTATCATTTCCAAAAATCCAAAACAAGCACCCCCCATAAATATATATATAAGGTGCATTGGCAGGTAAAAAATCAACTCAGCACAATGGGCATACCCATGATAGGCCAAATTACGGCCACAGCCAGCCAGACCATCAGCATCAAAACAATACTGGCAATAATACCGAACCTGAGAAATTCTCCGGCAGTAAACTGATTGGCGTTATAGGCAATGGCATTGGGTGCCGCACCAATCAGCAGTAAAAAGGGCATGCCGGCGGTCATCAGGGCCGAATAAAAGATCACCTCTCCCGCCACTCCCAGGTAAGGCGCTATCACCAGGGCCACGGGCAGGGAGATGGCAATGGCTGCCACGTTCATGATGAAGTTGGTCATGATCATGACAAAAAAGGCCATGCCGAGAATGAACACAACCGCTGGTGCATGGGCAAACAGCTGGAGCCAGTTCACCGCCAGCCATTCTGCCGCCCGGGTCTGCCAGAGGCAGAAGCCCACGGACATTGCCCCGCCAAAGAGGAGGATGATATTCCAGGGGATAGCCTCCAGGTCTTCAAGTTTCAGAATTTTGAAAATGAAAAAAAGGAGGGTGGAGGTAAGGAGGATGGAAGTTTTATCAACGGTCTTCAGGGCCGGAACCCAGTTTTTAAGGGCAATGATGACAATCACGGCCAGAGAGATCGCCAGGGTCAGGATTTCTTTCTGGCCCCAGCCGCCCAGATCCTTATATATTTGTTTGGCATTTTCCTTGAGCCCCGGAATAATTTTTTTTTCCGGTCGGCACAGAATCAGCATGAGGCCCCAGATGATAAAGACCATGAGCCAGCCGATGGGGGCCATGTAATAGGTCAGTTCAAAGAAACTGATCTCCTTGCCCGTCATTTCTTTGAAAAACCCGATGGCCACAGCGCCACGGGCGGCACCCAGCAGGGTGATGATACTGCCGGCACCCGCAACATAGGCCATGCCGATGAAAAGTCCTTTTCCGAACCGGGTCGGGTTTCCATCCTCTGAGTAGAAGGCCGTGATCGCCAGGAGTAGGGGGAACATGGTTGCCGCCACTGCCGTATGGGCCATCAGATGGGTTAGAGCCGCGGTCAGTACAAAGCAGCCAAGATAGATCATGCTGGTTTTCTCGCCGACAAGGGAGAGCATTTTGTAGGCCATCCGCTTGGTCAGTCCGCTTTTGGTGAAGGATTGGCCGATCACTATGGATCCCAGGATGAAGAGGACGGAGGGGTCCATGTAATCTTTGAAGGCCACCTCGGGCTTACGGATGAGAAACATGGCCTGGGCAACGCCGATGGCAATCCCTGTGACACCGATGGGCAGAACCTCAAAGACCCACCAGGTTGCTGCCAGGGCAAAGACAGCAAGGGCCCCTTTGCCTTCTTTGGTCAGCATAAAGTGATTGCCCTGGGGGTCGATGGCATCGGGCCAGGGCGGGCAGAAATAGATAATGAAAAACAAGGCTATCCCCAGGAGGAGAAAAAAGGTTTTTTTCCACTCAAACGGTGCGGGTTCCTCTAACGATGTTGAAATGGGTGATGACATGGTGCATATCCTTTTTGTATTTGGAATTTATAAAGCAAGCAGATCTCAAGGATCTCCAGATATTGGGCAGGTTTGACAACGCCACGGAGGGCACGGTTTATTAACCGGCAGGCCTGAGTTCATTAGGACATTCCTGACCGACATTGCTGGCATATAGACCTATCCCTATCCATTGTCAATATGGTTGGAAAATATACTTTTAAACAGGTGCAAAGAGAGCCGAATTATCTTTTAAGCACTTCTTTTGTCAGTATTTTTTACACAAGGATCGGTTTGGGTTTACCTTTTCCCGGGTTTTGTGTATTCTTGGCCCGATTTGGTGGACAAGGACGTTAACATCACCAGGATTTTTTTTGAGGAGTCTTCTGTGAAAGACGCAGACATAACCCTTAATGCCTCGGTTTTCACTGTTTTTTTGTGTCTTCTTTTTGGTGGAAACGGGGTTGCCATGAAGCTGGGATTTACCGGACTGGGGCCGTTTACCTCAGCCGGCATACGGTTTTCCATGGCGGCAACAGCTCTTTTTCTATGGGCCTGGTACAAAAAAATACCCCTGACCCTGGACAAACGCCAATGGCAGTTAATTTTGATTCAATCGGTTCTTTTTACCTTTCAGCTGTCCTGTTTTCATATCGGGCTCGCACGGACGACGGCATCCCACGGCGCCCTGATATCCAACGTGCTTCCCTTTGTGGTCCTGATCCTTGCCCATTTTTTTATCCCTGGAGATCGGATTACCCTAAAGAAAAGCGTGGGGGTTCTCCTGGGGTTTATCGGGGTGATTCTCCTTTTTTTTGATGCGCCGGGCCTTAATTCAGACCTGCAGAAAGGGGATATGATTATCCTGTGTGCCGTAATTTCCTGGTCGGTTTCCGCAGTCTTTGTCAAGCGGATTATCGCGGGGTTCCATGTGATTCAGATTACCTTGTATCCCATGGTCTTCGGTATTCCTTTCCTTTTTATGATGGGCCTTTTGTGGGATGATCCCATGGTTTTGTCTGTCACACCAACGGTTGTTAAGGCCTTGTTCTTCCAGTCTTTTGTGGCCACCGCCTTTGGCTTTGTCGCCTGGAACACCCTGCTGCAAAGATACGGGGCCACTGCCCTGCATTCTTTTATTTTCATCATTCCGCTTTCCGGGGTTTTCTTGGGGGTCATGGTATTGGATGAACCCGTGACCCCCCACCTTTTGGCGTCCGTCGGATTTATCGTGGCCGGAATTCTGGTCGTGAACATAAGAAAGAGAAAAAAAATTTCCGTTTTTCCCTGCCCCTAGGTTTTGGTAAAGCTCTTTTTAGAAGTTCATGGGATCAATTATCAGGGCCGGATTTCTACCCTAAGGGTCTCTTTTTGCGCCTGGAACAGGCGTAAACCGTCAAAGAGCCCCTCAACCGATTGTAGGGGGTTCATGGGGTTGCCCAGGCGGATCGGCAGCGTTGCGCTTCCCGGAACCTGAAAAACAGAGCCCGAGGGATCCAAGGGATGTATCCATACGGCCAATAATTCGTGTTCCACGATATAGGGAAACACGATGCCGGCCGGTAGAATGAAGGTGCCCCCCGCCATTTTCTTGCCGTCAAGGCCCCATTTTTCCAGGGTTCTTTCCTGGCCATGTTTGTTCCAGCCCAGGTGCATTTCCTTGACAAACTGGTTGGCAAGATTCTGCCGGAATAAAAAGACCTGGGGATCTTCATTGTTTTTTCCCCATAAATGCCGGTGGGTACGGGTTACAAATGCCCTGGCTTTCTGCTTCCATAAATCAGGGTTTTTCAAACCATTATCGATCATGGGTATTTCCCCAATGAAATAATTCAAATCCTCTTTTGAAAAGTGTTCGGCCATTGGCATAATTGTGCTGGTGTATCTGCAGAGGCCATACAACCGGTCTGTTTTTTTTAAGAGATTCTTTCTGGTCCATGCCAGAAAGAATACCAGAAAAGTTTAGGGACCAGAAGACCCTTTATAAAAGAAATCTGCTGTACACGGTAAATTTTTACGGCCCTGTCATCATCCACAAGGAGAAAGGCGCCGGCTTCCTTGGCTTCCGAAGCCTGAGAGATCGTATCCTCAAAGAATAAATCCTTTATAAATAAAGACCCCATGCAGCCCCATGAGAATACCGCCAGCCCATCTGGGCAGCCGCCCTGAAAATGCGCTCAATAAAAAAGGCCGGCCCCTGCCCCCATGATGCAGAAAACAGCTGTTTCAAAGGACGGGGGAACCCTTAGGGGGGAAAACAGGGCAAAGAGACAGATGCACAAAGGAATACAGATGTGGCAGTCACCGATCTGGGAGGAATAGGCGATATCCGCCCGGTTTACCTTTGCTGTGATACAAACCGGACATTAAGGCCAAAATGATTTCCATGGGAAAGAGACATAAAAGAAAACCGTGTTCCCCGCAACCCATTCTTTTTTGGGGTGCAGGAAGATTTAAAACCAGGGATATTGCCGGTTACGGCCGGTCGTTAACTCTTCAAAACCAGAAAAGCTCAAAGAAAGATGGAAAAAATAGTCTGAAAAATCAAATAGATAAAAAGAACACAAAAAAAAATAAAAATAAAGTTTGACATTGCATTTAAATTCCTGCATTATTCGCCGGTCTTCAGGAGGATAGACTTTAAACAGCCCTTTGCAAGACAAGTGTTTGATCTTTGAAAATTGGTCAGTGAGAAAAGAAAAGAGCGGGTCGTAAAGACCTAAAAAGAAAAGCATAAGGATTATAACTGGAGAGTTTGATCCTGGCTCAGAATGAACGCTGGCGGCGTG
>JAHIVS010000547.1 GCA_018816605.1 Pseudomonadota bacterium | reverse complement strand
TACTACAATTTGGATTAAGGTATTTTTCAACGTCAACAGTCGGGGTTGAACTGGAAGGTAAATACCTTAACCATTTTATGGGTTTGTTATCAACCACTTCCAATAATCCCACCATGATGTTAGAATTCGTTAATAAATCGAATAAATTTTTTATAGATTTTACAACAAACAATTTATTCTGGTGTGGGGTTGTAAAAGAGTTAAATAACGCAAGAGCATCTTTCCCCTCGCAATTTTTTAAGCAGTGTTCAAATCTTTCATTTTTAGCCTCAGTCAAAGAATCTAAACATTCAATAATTGAAATCAAATCTTTTTTTGAAAAATGTTTTTTTACTGAGGCAGCATATCTGACAAGTTCCCCGAAAAAAATTAAGAAAAAATAAAAAATAAGGAAACCAACAAAGATTAGAATAGAATGTTTTGACAAAAGGTTCACCGTTGAAGGACTTAGCCACGACAACAACTGCTTCTGAACCTCAGGAGAGTTCATATTCACACCAATGTGTCCCATAACTGTATAAGGAATATAAAACAAAAAAGGAAATAAAATTCTGATAAGTATTCTGTTCTTTCTTGCAGTTTCTAACGCAATACAGGCACTTCTAACTGGAGAAGGAATAATGCTTTTTTTCCACATAAAGTTATGTATTCTTTATATTATGGTTACTAAATTTTGAGTAATTGCTCTTTAGTAAACTGGACAATTTTTGTCAATAGGATTGGCGACTTTTGTGGTTTATATAACGCAACTGGACTTGGAATTTGAAGAAGCGGGTCAGACTTTTTTTTGGGTGCCTTTTATCAAAATTTCAGTATGGACAAAAAAATGCAATGCTGTGCCATTGAACACTTCCGACAAATCATTGTATATTAATCTGGTATTTGCTATTAGACTTCTGGAAGTTAAATTTAATTTTTATTATTTTTGATTTTGTTATAATAATAGTTGCCGTATTGGGTAACAATAATAATACACACATTAAATCTAAGGAGAACCAACGAATGAAAAAAAGCCGCAGACTGATTCCCCTGGTGGCAGCCCTGGTTATCGGATTGGGCATCCATACATCCTTTGCATGGGCCGAAGGCAATTCCCCCACAAAAGTGGTAGAAGACTTTGCCAAGGCCTATTTTATGCTCGACCCCGCAATGGCAAAATATCTCAGTCAAGATGCCAAGACAAATGAAAACGACGTGGATATGGTGGAATTATATCTTCGGCTGCAGGACATTGACGCCTACAACCGGGGGTATAAAACAAGCTACCTGCAGATGCACCCCATTCTTATGAAAACCAAGGTATTGTCCATGGATGATTCATCGGCAACCATTCAGTTTGACGCCATTGCCATCCGCAGTATCAACCCCTTGTATCGAATTGTGGGATATGTTTTCGGCTTGCTTGAAGAACATTCCTTTCAAGACACCCTCGTTGTGGTTAATGAAGACGGAGAGTGGAAAGTAGGTCCGGGCGCACTGGGTCTTCCCCTCTGATTCTTTTTGAACGGCCCCTGTTTGGAAGGCACCCTCCCCGAACAGGGGTCTTTTTTTAAAGGCCCGGGTTCAGAAATTTTTCCCTGACAACACGCTTGCTTGGGTGTCAGCAGGCACGGACCGGACATGGATGTCCTGCTGGGGAAAAGGAATCTCAATGCCTTCACGGGAAAATCGCTTGTAGACGTCTGTGTTGAGCATGTGCAGCACACGGCCCCGGTATACGGGTTTTTCGACCCAGCATAACAATTCATGGTCAAGGCTCGAGTCGCCAAAGGCCCGGAACCGCACCCGGGGTTCGGGCATCTTGCAGACCTCAGGTGATTTGTTTGCCACATCCAGCAGGACCTGGTGCACCTTGTCAAGGTCGGAGCCGTAGGCCACACCCACCTTGACGCGGATGCGAAATTTTTCATGGCGGCCGCCGGCTTCATTGGTAATCTTGGTATTTCCCATGATAGAATTGGGGATGGTGATTTCAACATCATCCCGGGTCAGAATACGGGTACTGCGGATGCCGATGTTGGTCACATGCCCCCGTTCTCCTGAATCCAGCAAAATAAAATCCCCGAGCTTATAAGGGGCGTCGGCCATGATGAACACGCCGGAAAACAGGTTGGCAAGGGTGTCTTTTGCAGCAAAAGAGATGGCAAGGCCCAATATCCCTGCGGATGCGACCCAGGCCGTCAAATCAATATCCCAGACCAGAAACCCGATATAAATAGACAGACCTGTGACCAGAAGAATCAAAATATTGTTGAACAGAGGAAGGGTGCGATCCTGGATCAGGTTGAACCAGCTTTCGTCACGGCTCACCAGGCGGAGCAACAGCTTGAGAAACCGGGTCAAAGCCAGTGCCCAATAAAAGATGGCAATGGTTTTCAGGACCCCCAGGGTAATAAAGCCGATGGTCCCGGGGAGATTAAGCCTTTCAGTGGCAAGGGCCAGGCCAAAGAGGATAATGCTTAAAAAAACAGGCCGGTGAAGGATCTCAAGAACCTGATCATCCACTTTAAGACGCGTCCTGGCGATCCACTTTTTGACAACCCGGGTAAGGACAAGGTCCAGAACCTTTGCCAGACCCAAAAACAAAATAACAATCAGCACGGCCTGGACATAGCGGTTGGGTGCTATCTGGACCAGCAGTGCCATCAGGTGTTCTTTGTTGGGACTCATACCTGTTCAGCCTGTTGTCTGCCGTTCATACCACGGGGCATAAGCCAAGCAGATACTGTTTCTGTTTTTACCATACAAAAACCTCAACCCTTAAAAAAACTAGTGAACCAACATTATTGCCCACATCTATTCGGATTGGCCGATAAGGTCAAGGAAAAGTTCCGGAGCAAGGATGGTTTTGATCGTATCCCCAATAGTTGAAAAAATGGTAAAAGATTGGTAAAAATCTGAAAATTAAGATAAAAACATGCCATGATGGACTTGATTTTAACTGAAAAATATTCCGTGGCAGCTGATTTTGCCAAAGCCCTGGGGGTGGGAAAAAAGGCCGGGGGATGCTTTGAAGGGAACAACTTTGTCATCACCTGGGCTGTGGGGCATCTGGTGGCCCTGTGTGAACCCGATGCGTATGACCCTGGTTTAAAAAAATGGGCCTTGGATACCCTGCC
Organism: Pseudomonadota bacterium; assembly: GCA_018816605.1. The sequence continues at coordinate 4,562 of JAHIVS010000547.1, read as the reverse complement.
CCTGATACCCGAACCCTTTCAATATAAACCCATTCCACAGACCTACGGACAATTTAAGACCATTAAAAAATTATTGACCGAAAGACATTTTGGCCGGGTCATCATCGCAACCGACGCAGGCAGGGAGGGAGAGGTCATTGCCAGGACCATTCTTCTCAAATGCGGCTTTACCGATAAATCAAGAATCCTGCGATTTTGGACCAGCCAGGCCCTGGTACCGGAGGTGGTCAGAAATACAATGGAAACCCTGCGGCCCATCGGCGATTATGACCGGCTCTGGCGGGCGGGGTATTACCGGCAGACAGCCGATTGGCTCATCGGCATGAATTGTACCCGGGTGCTCACAATCCGGTTAAAAGATCTGTTTTCCGTGGGCCGCGTTCAAACTGCGGTTTTGGCACTCCTCACGGATCGCAAACAGGAAAGGGACCTGTTTGTGCCACAGACCTATTGGAACCTGAACATTGTGTTCACAGGAGACAAGGGAGACTGGACAGGACTCTGGTTTCACGACAAGGAAACCCGGCTGACCCAGGCGAAAACTGCCTTTTCCCTCTACCAGGAGCTTAAAAATCACGGTTTGCAGGGAATGGTTCAATCTCTGACGCGGGAAGAAAAAAAAGAGATGCCCCCCTATCTTTTTTCCCTGACGGACCTCCAGCAGGAGGCCAATAAAAAATTAGGGTTCCCGGCAAAAAAAACCTTAACCCTGGCCCAGGGCCTGTACCAGGATAAAAAATGTCTCTCCTATCCAAGAACCGATTCCCGGGTATTGGGCTCCCAGAATCTGGACCTGGTCCGGGCCATCCTACAGAAACTGTCTCCTGTTTATCCGAAAATTTTTACAGGGGTCCGGCCCGGGCAGGTGTCCCTTTCCAACAACCGGGTCTTTAATGATGCAAAACTCACCGATCACCATGCCCTGATTCCCTTTAAGCCCCTGCCGGCAAGTGCATCAACGGACGAAACAAAGATATTTGATCTGGTCATAAGACGATTTGCGGCAGCCTTCCACCAGGACTGCCGGTTTGAAAGCACCCGGGTTGTCACGCTTTTTGCAGGACAAACCTTCCAGACCCGGGGAAAAATCATCCTGGTTGAAGGATGGAGACAGGTGTATCCGGAAAACCAACCCGATAAAGAGACAGAAGAAATAATTCCGCCCCTGACCCGGGGGGATGCCGCCACGGCAAAAAAAATTCATCTGGAAGAAAAAAAGACCCAGCCCCCGCCTGACTATACAGATTCTCTGCTGTTAAAAGATATGACAAACCCGGGCAGGTATGTGTCCCAGGAAAACATTAAAAAATTCTTCCGGGGGGATATCGGCATCGGCACCCAGTCCACACGGGCCCAGATCATTGAAACCCTGATCTTACGAAACTACATTGTCCGTTCCGGGAGGAAACTGCTGGCAACGGACAAGGGCTCCTACCTTGTTGAGATGCTCAGGAAATGCCCGGTTTCCTCTGTGCTCACCTCGCCTGAGGAGACGGCACGGTGGGAAATGGATCTGAACCGGATCTCCCTTGGAGAAGATACAGAAAAAGGCTTTCTGGTCAATATCAAGCGCTTTGTGACAGCGGCCGTGGCAGAACTGAAAGAGACGTCCTTTGAATTAAAAACCTTTAAACAGGAACGCTGTGACCCAGTTTTTCTGGGACATTGCCCTGCCTGCGGCCAGGAGGTTCAGGAAAGCCGAAAGGCATATGCCTGCACCGGCAAAAACTGTTCCTTTGTCATCTGGAAAAAAATCGCCGGCAAGCACCTCTCCTTCCGGATGGCGGCCAATCTGCTGAAATACAGAAAGTCCGGACCGTTTAACGGCTTTATTTCAAAAAATAAAAAAAGATTTTCAGCCTCCCTGGTCATCCTTAGAAACAATGGAGAGTGGCAGGTTTCTCTGGACTTTGAAAAGCCAGAACCCCCAGCACCTTCAGAATCGGTATGTCCGGTTTGCGGCGGAAAAATAATTGAGGGGAAAAAGGGATTTGGATGTGCCAATTGGCACCCCGACGACGGCAATTGCCTTTTTGTCATCTGGAAAGAGATTTCAGGCAAAAAACTGACCTTGAACAATATTGCAACCCTTCTGGAAGGCAAGGCCACAAGATCTTACGTATTCAAAGATCCAAAGGGAACGAAATTCAAGGCAAAATTACACATGGTTCACACCGCCCCCCAAGGGGATGCCCCAAAAAAATTTGTCATTGACATGCTGGCCAAAACAAATATTCCACCAGAGGTTGTTACCCGGATTCCCTGCTCCCGTTAAACAGGATTTCCGGATCAGTTCATGGCACCGCCATGAACTGATCCGGGAAAGAAGGGGGGACTTAAACACAATCGCACCCCCTGATTTAATTTCTTCCCGGGATAATAAGACTGGATTTTTTTTGTTTTTTCTGCTGTTCTTCCATGCGTTTAAAATTCTCAATCACCTTCTGGGTTTCCTGTTCCATAACCTGTGGGAAAAGGTCCATGGCCCCTTCAAGGGTGGCGGCTTCCAATTTTGCCTGCAGGGGGATGGGACCCTGGGGGGTGCCAAGCTGGGTATTTCCTATAAAAATAATTTGCCGGGTCGTGTCACAGGATCCGTCAATATTCACCGGTATCATCTGACGGATACTGGCAATTTTAAGATCCGTGATCACTTCTTCCCGATAGAGGTTTGTTTTGTCGACCTGAAAATTCAGGTTGTTGGGTGCTCCGCCGTTATCGCCCATGGGCTTGTCTCCATTGTTTATGTTGTAAAAAAAAATCCCGATGGCTTGTCAGGGCCAGTTCCATCCTCTCTTACCGTGTTCACGCCATGAGTTCAAGAAAAGATTATCATTTATCTGCCGCAATCCCCCCGGTCATCTTCATCGGGATTGTAGGGATTGAACACCGCCACCTTCCGGGTTTTATGATCCACCCGGACCGGGGTGCCGGCATAACGGGAAAACCAGACTCCGACGTTTTTCTTCTGTTCGTCCAGAATATCGGAACCCGATAAAGGAGCGCTATTCATATGGAGATCGCTCAGGTTCGCGATCTTTTGATAGACCTGCCCGAACAAACCTATTCGCCTTCAAATTCTGTTATGGAAAACACCTTGACCCCCGGAATCTGGGCCCGGCCATTCATTTCCGGCAGTTCCACAATAAAGGCGCATTCGATGAGATGGGCCCCCAGTTTATCCACCAGACGGACCGTGGCTCCCACAGTGCCGCCTGTTGCAATGAGGTCATCGACAATAACGACCTTTTCCCCTTTTTTGATGGCATCTTCGTGGATTTCAAGGGTATCGGATCCATATTCAAGGTCATAGGTTTCCTGGATGGTTTTACAGGGCAGTTTCCCCTTTTTCCGGACCGGCACAAACCCGATGCCCATTTTATAGGCCAGGACAGCACCAAAGACAAACCCCCTGGCATCAATCCCCACAATTTTATCAATGCCCATCTTTTTGTAACGCTCGTACAAGATGTCACAAGATTCCCTGAAGGCTTGGGGATCCTGCATCAATGTGGTCAGGTCCCTGAAAATAACCCCTTTAATGGGCCAGTCGTTTATGCTTCTGATCGTCTGTTTTAAATTCATGTTCTCTTTTCTCTCCTGAATTCGTGTATCTATCGTAAACTTCCGATGGTGCTGACAAGCAGCTTTTTAACATTGTCTGCATTATGGGTAAAGACTTCAAGTATTTGCTCCCAGGTCACCGGGGCCTCCTCCTCTTTCCAGCAGTCATAGTCTGTCGACATGGCAACCACGGCATAGGGAATGCCGGCCTCATTGGCCAGCATGGCCTCGGGTGCCGTGGACATATTGATCACGTCTGCCCCCCAGAGGCAAAACATCTTGGATTCGGCAACCGTGGAAAACCGCGGCCCCTCAATGGTGACCACACAACCGCGTTCATGGACGGCAAGATCCAGCTTTTTTGCCGATTCATACAGACTTTTCCGCAGGTTCCCATCAAAGGGATGGGCCATGTCCGTATGAACCGCCCCGCCCTCAAAGGAATCCATAAAGGTATTTTTACGGAACCGTGTAAAATCAATGAATTGATCCAGAATCACCAGATGGCCCCGGTCAATCTCCTGTTTCAGACTGCCGCAGGCTGTGGTGGCAATAATATGGGTAACACCGGCCCGTTTCAGGGCATCAATATTGGCCCGGTTGTTCACCTGGGTGGGACTGAACTGGTGTTTTCTCCCGTGGCGGGCAAGGATCAGGGTGTCCACCCCATTTATCCTGCCGGACAAAAACCCTGAAGAGGGCATGCCATATGGGGTTTGCACTTCAATTTTCTTGGGATCCTTCAGAATATCAGGATCATCCAGCCCAGACCCGCCGATTATGCCGACCAACGTCATATTTTTCTCCTTTGTATATCAACATCCTTAACAAAGATTACAAAACCATCCCCATGCGCCTACCACAATCAGATCCGCTTATCAAGCCAAGATTCGGATAAGGCCGGACAAAAAATGGTGTCCGAGGGGAAATACCCCATGGCCGGGAAACGCACGAACCCGCCATGGAAAATATCCCAGGGGGCCTGACCCCATGGGACC
>JAHIVS010000546.1 GCA_018816605.1 Pseudomonadota bacterium | reverse complement strand
TTTTCAATGTCTTCAAGCCACATCATGGCCGCATATTTGGTGCCTTCACCCACCTTGGGTATATCGCCGGTTAAGGGTGCGTTTATGCCTATTTTGATAATGGTTTTTCTGGCAGAAAAGGCCAGTGGTGAAAACATCATGGCAAATGCAAAGGCCACAATTGTGAATACGATCGTTTTCCGCATACTCCCTCCTTTAAAAAATGTAAAAGATGCTTTGTTGAATTTCCTTGTATGAAGTGTTCATATTGTGGAAAATCATATTTTTGAATTAAAATTCAAAGCCTTATTTGTTGCATAGAATGGACACGGAATAATGCAACAACCCAATTCATAAATCTATATGTAAAAACAAAGGTGAAGTAAAGGATAATAATAAATGAAAGAACAACTATTTTACCGGTGGACTGACCTTGAATTCACTCATTTTGTATAGAAGTGTTTTATAGCTTATTTTTAAAATTTTTGCTGCCTTGGAACGGTTCCACCCCAATTTTTCAAGGACAAAGGTGATCACTTCTTTTTCCACCTTGTCAGATGCCAGTTTTTTGATTTTTTTGAGTGAAATGTCTTCGAATAGTTTTTCAGAGCTGGTGGACAGGTCAACAAATTCAGAGATGATACTCATCCGGTCATTGTTTGCAACATTGTGAAGCAAGGAAGACGAACTTCTGGGCACAGAATCGGAAACAATTTCGAAAGTTCCATCAGGGTGGTCGTTGGGCAGTTCGTTAAATATTTTTTCCCAGGAATTTACAACCATCTGCTTTTTGATGCAGTTTTGCAATTGTCTTACATTGCCCGGCCAGGAATAGTTGCACAGCCGATCCAAAGTCTGGGCATCGGGTTTGCTGCCCATGTTGTTGGGATATTCGGTCTTGTATAACCTGAAATAATATTCAATAAGGGAGGGGATATCTTCTTTTCTTTGTCGCAGAGGGGGAATATCAATCTTAATGATATTGAGCCGGTAATACAGATCCTCCCTGAATGTTTTTTGCCGGATGCTTTCTTCCAGGTTGTGGTTGGTGGCGGCAATTACCCAAACATCGGTTTTAAAATCCTGGTCTGATCCCAGGGGCGAAAATTCCCCGCTCTGGAGGACATGTAGCATCTTTGACTGCAGAGACAGGGGCATATCACCGATCTCATCCAGAAAGAGCACCCCCTTGTCTGCGGTCTGGAATTTGCCGGGCCGTTTTTTATGGGCACCGGTAAAAGCCCCTTTTTCATAGCCATAAAGTTCGCTTTCAAGAAGGGTTTCCGGCAGTGCCGCACAATTGATTTTAACAAAATTTTGTGAAGCGCGTGTGGATTCAAGATAAAGGCATTCTGCCACCACTTCCTTGCCCACCCCGGTTTCGCCTGTAATCAACACATTCAGGCAGGTGTTGGCCACGTGGTTGATCAGTTCCTTAATCTTTAATATTGATTTGCTGACGCCGATTAGGGGAGTGCTCATGGTTTTGCTTTACTCTTTCGGGTTTTTGTTATCATTGCTCAGAAGACTTGCTACCGTGTCTTCGATTTTAAACAAATCAATGGGTTTAAAAAGAACAATATCTGCCTGGGCTTCCGAGGCAAGTGCCCCGGGATGATCGCCGTAACCTGTTATGGCTACAATTTTCAGGTGGGGGAATTCTTTTTTTACAATGGAGATAAGTCCCACCCCGCTGATGTTGGGCATCACAAGGTCTGTGATCAGACAATCAAAAAATAAGGATTTGTCCCTCAATAGTTTGAGGGCGATAAATCCGTCTACTGCCGTTTTAACTTCATACCCCATGGAATTGAAAAATTCATAAAAGGTAGATAAGATGTCTTCATTATCGTCAACTATCAGAAGTCGTGTCGGGTCTGCCATTCTATGCCCCTCGTTAAAATGGAATGTTTGCCTGAATATGTGTCCATATAATAGATTTGTTCAGACTTGCAAGGAAAAAATCAAAAAAAGGCGAAATTGTTAACTAATGTATATAGGATACCGTGATATATAAAAAAAATAAGAAAATGAAGCCAATTCCCCCCAATTTAGTGACCCCTTTTTTTACAAAGGCCATGGCAACCAGGACAAAACAAATAAAAATCATGAACGGAAATTGGAAGGAATGGAGGGCCGGGTCAAGGGACATGGGATTGAAAATGCCCACAACTCCCATTACCAGGCAGATATTGAACAAATTGGATCCCACCACATTGCCAACGGAAATATCGCTTTCTCCCCTGGCCGCTGCCACGGCAGATGTGGCAAGTTCAGGCAGGGATGTCCCAAGGGCGACCACCGAGATGCCGATAAAGGTCTGGGAAAGCCCCATTTCGTTTGCAAGGACAATGGCTTGTTTTACCACAAAATTGGCGCCAAAAGACAGCATGACAATCCCCGCAATCATATAAAACAAATTTTTACAAATTTGTTTTATATGATTGCGGGGATTTCCCGTCTTTTTTCCATTGGATTTGTCTTTGGCAGTGAGAATTCCGTAGAGGAGAAAAATTAGCAGAAAACAGATCAGAATGATTCCGTCACTTCTGGTGATGGCCGAATCCAGACACAGCAGCCAGAAAACAATGGAAATGAAAAGCATATAAGGAATTTCAATGGTTACCACCTGGCGTTGAATGGCAACCGGCCGTATGACTGCGGAAATTCCCAATACCAGGGCGATATTGATAACATTGCTGCCCAAAATATTGCCGATGGAGATGGCGCCAGAGCCCTTAACAGCGGCCACCAGACTGACCAAAAGTTCCGGGGCAGAGGTGGCAAGGGAGACAATGGTCAGTCCGATAATAACCGGACGGACTGCAAACAGGACAGCAGTGGAAGCCGCACCCTCCACAAGGATGGAAGATCCATAATACAGGAGCGCAAGACCCGTTATCAGCATGAGCAATTGTATAAACACGGTTCCCTTAAATATAAGTGGTTTTAAAGATTAGGGTTCTTGCCTAAAGATTAAATAAATACTATAAAGCGTGAACAATATAGCAGTATCTGATATTTAGCAATTATTAATTTTGTTCTAAATTAGGGAGATTCAATGATAAACAGCATTATAAGGGGTACAGGTATGTTTGTTCCCCCCAATCTCATTACCAATAAAGATCTTGAAAAAATTATGGACACCTCTGATACGTGGATCCAACAGCGTACCGGAATCAAACAACGATATTGGATACCCCAGGAAGGCGTAACCGGTGCATCTGATCTTGGATATGAAGCAGCCAGAAAGGCATTGGATGCAGCCGGATGGGTTGCTGAAGATCTGGATTTTATCATCTTTGCCACCTTGAGTCCGGACATCATGTTCCCGGGATGCGGCTGTCTGCTGGCTGCCAAGCTGGGGTTGAATTCTACCCCGGCACTGGATATCCGTCAGCAGTGTACTGGTTTTTTATACGGGTTTGCCACAGCAGATGCCTATATCAAGACCGGCCTTGCCAAAAAGGTCCTTTTAGTGGGGGGGGAAGTTCATTCCTCGGGACTGGACAAATCCACACGGGGCAGAGATGTCACCGTTATTTTCGGGGACGGGGCTGCGGCTGTCTGTATTGAAGGCATAGAAACTCAGGAGCCCGTGGGTCTTCTGGCATCTGTCCTCCATGCAGATGGAAACTATGCCGAATCGTTGATGGCAGAATTACCGGCCTCCAGGCTTCCCAAACGGAATCCCGACGGCGTGCCCCTGGATGATCCCCGGTATTTTCCGGTCATGGACGGACCGAGCATCTTTAAAAAAGCTGTTCGACTGCTGCCCAAGGTAACCTATGAAGTCCTTGAAAAAGCAGGAATAGGGCTTGACCAGATTGACCTTATCGTTCCCCACCAGGCCAACAAGAGAATCAACCAGGCCTTTGGACAATTTTTAAAGCTTGCAGATGACAAGGTCTTTCATAATATCGAAAAATACGGGAATACAACCGCCGCCAGTATTCCCCTTGCACTCCATGAGGCTATTGAACAGGGACGAACCGGTAAATCCGGTGAGACCGTTCTTTTTGTCGCCCTTGGTGCCGGTCTAACCTGGGGTGCTTCCGTATACCGGTTTCATTAACAGCGATTCATCCTGAAGATCATGAAGGACAGGAAGGTGTCTTCTTCATGATCTTCAGGGTAAAGCACGCCCGGTAATTGTTATTCCAGGGAACCTCTGAACAAGGTTTCCAGATAAAATTTCTTTGCGTCTTCCAGGTGGTTAAATCCATGGTCCGGGGATTGGTTTTTGAGTGCAATTTCCTTGCGGATGTCCGATGCCAGGCCCTTTCCCAATTCAACTCCGAACTGGTCAAAGGGATTCAGGCCCAGTATAAATCCCTCAAACACGGTCCTTGCTTCATAAAAGGAGAGAAGGGTCCCCAGACTTTCCGGGGAAAGGTCATTGATGAGGATCATGGACGAGGGTCGGTTGCCGGGAAAATATCGGGCCGGAAAGTCATCTGCTTTGCCAATGGCCAGGGCCAGGGTCTGGGCAATCATATTGGCCCAGAGTTCCTGGTGGTTGGTCACCCCCTTTGATGTTGCACACGCTCCCGCATATGCCGGATGGATCACGCCGATAAATTCAATGGGAAAGGCAGGCCCCTGGTGGGCCAGCTGGAAAAAGGAATGCTGGGCATTGGTACCCGGTTCCCCGAAAATAATCGTTCCGCCAGGACGGGTGAGGAAACGGCCGTCTGTGGCGGATAGTTTGCCCAGGCTTTCCATATTCAGCTGCTGAACATGGGGGGCCAATCGCGAGAGTCCGCTGGAATAGGGGATGATGGCCTGGGCCGGGTAATTGAGGAAATAAGTGTTCCAGATGCTGATCAGGGCTGCCACCAAAGGAATATTTTGGGATTCAGGGGTTGTCAGGGCGTGACAGTCCATGGCATGGCACCCGTCAAGAAAGCGTTCAAAACAATCAAATCCAAAGGCAAGGCTCAAGGGCACACCCCCCACGGCCGAGGTCACCGAAAAACGGCCGCCGATGAAATCAAACATATTGAAAGCTGCAAGCACAGGATTTGAAGGATCATCCCCCGGGCTGCCCTTGGCCGTTACCGTGACCAGGTGGTCTTTGGGCGAAAGCCCGTTTGCCTTTAAGAAGAGGTGTGCCTGGGCAAGATTGGCCATGGTTTCAGTGGTGGTATAGGATTTTGAGATCACAATCCAGAGGCAGGAGGCCGGGTCGATTCCCTTGATGGCACTTTTAAAATTATCAATATCCACATTGGGCAGAAAATGAAGCATGATTTTCGGATCAATGGATTGCCGCATGGCTTCAAAGGCAAACTCGCACCCCAGGTAAGATCCGCCGATTCCAATGACAACGGCATGGGTAAAGGCTTTTCCCGTACTGCCCTTTAGCTTCCCCTGGTGGATGGCCAAAGAAAAGGCTTTAATCTCACCGTTGACCCGTTGCATCTCGGCACGAACATCCACTTCACCAACCTTCAGATTTTTTCGTGAAAAATCTCTGGTTGCCGTATGAAAGGCCGCTCTTTTTTCAGTTGTATTTACAAGTTTGCCGGTCGCCATGTCTGAAAAGGTCCGGCAGGCGTCTGTTTCTTTTGCCAGTCGGATCAGAGACTTCAATACATCAGCATCCATTCGCTGACGGGAAAAATCAAGAAAAAAATTTTTGGTTTTCAGCGAGAAATCAGCAAATCTGCCGGGATGGAGGATAAGCTGTTTTAAATGATAGGGGTCTGTCCCTAACCGGGCCGCTTGTTCTGTTAATTTTCTGAAAACTCCCTGGTTATGGGACAAATCCGGATGGAGCAAACCGTTTTTGGGCATTTTATCCTCCTTGATATTTGTGGTCAAAGGCTGGGTTTTTTTTTCATACTATTATATAGGCTGATCTTTTAAAAGATGCGATCAAAAAAATTGGCGGATCAGTCTTTATGGGCCTTAAATAGATTGCTGAATGGAAAAAACCTTGACAATTAATCCCTAAGATATTTAATACTTGACCCATGAAAAACAAAAGAATGGATTTATTGTGCCAAAAAGGGGTTAAAATTCCCAACCCAGAGTCGGTTTACATTGGTGAAGAGGTCGATATAGACCGGATATCAGGACAGGGAGTGTCCTTGTTTGCCGGAACGAAGATTATCGGAGAACGGTCTTTGATTCTGCCAAATGTCCGGATCGGGTACGAGGCGCCGGTTACCCTGGAAAATACCCTGGTGGGAGAAAATACCAGGCTTGATGGCGGTTTTTTCCAGGACGCCGTCTTTGCTGGGGACAATGTTTTCGGGTCCGGGGGTCACGTCAGAAAGGGAACCATTCTGGAAGAAGAGGCAAATGCCGCCCATACCGTAGGGTTGAAGCAGACCATTCTTTTTCCCTTTGTGACCCTGGGCAGCCTGATTAATTTTTGTGATTGCTTCATGGCCGGTGGTACCAGCAGGAAAAATCATTCCGAGGTTGGGTCCTCTTTTGTTCATTTTAATTATACGCCCAACCAGGACAAGGCCACCCCCTCCATGCTGGGAAATGTTCACCAGGGCGTTATGCTCAACCAGAAACCCATATTTTTAGGAGGGCAGGGGGGGATTGTGGGTCCCCTTCGAATGGGATACGGATGTATTACGGCTGCCGGATCCATTATTCGGAAAAATGAACTTGCAAACGATCGATTGATTTTGGGGGGGGGGTTCAAAGAGATCTCCCTTCCCCGGCGGGTGGGTGTCTATTCCCATGTGGATGTGATTCTCAACAACAACGTGGCCTACATCGCCGGACTCATCTCTTTAAATGCCTGGTATCGTTTTGTCAGACCCCTCTTTGTCCATAATTTTTTTTCAGAGGAATTGTTAGTGGGAATGCAGAAAAATCTGGCAGATTGTATTGGTGAACGGAGAAAACAGTTAAAAATTTTAAATGAAAAACTGCTGATTTCAAAAGAGATCTTATTAACAGATACCAAGGGTAAAGAAACCAGTGCCATCAGTTTGCACAAGGCTGCCATAGAGAAGCTTAAAAAGGCGGATGCTGTTTTTGAAAAGGAAATGGGTTCAGATTCCATGACCAGAGAAGGAGAGATCTTTATTAAAGCTTTGGAAACTGAGGTTGGTAAGAGAAGACAAAAGTACATCTCTGTAATCCAAAACCTGGATACCCGGTTGGCGATGACCGGAAGCCGATGGCTCTACAACATTGAAAAAAAAATCTGCGCTCCCTTGCTGATAGCTGCTGCCAAAGAAAAATCCGGAACCTGATAATTTTTGTAAGAAATTTCTCCAATTGATATTGTCCGGATCTATAGATGAATCACATGATATAAAAACAGGAACAGATCTTAAATGGGAACGCTTTTTGGAACAGACGGCATCCGGGGCAGGGCAAACCTTCACCCCATAACCTGTGAAGTGGCGCTAAAAACAGGGAGGGCTGTGGGTCTTTTGGCCGTCGAGACCGGATATGGAGCCGTGGTCATTGGAAAGGATCCACGGATATCCGGGGATATGCTGGAGTCAGCCCTTGCCGCAGGCATTGCCTCGGTCGGAGTGGATGCACTTCTGGCCGGGGTGATACCGACCCCGGGGGTGGCTTATTTAAGCAGCCTCCTTGATGGCGTCGGTGCCGGCATCGTTATTTCTGCTTCCCACAACCCCTATTATGACAATGGGATCAAGATTTTTAGCAGAGGCGGGATTAAACTCAGCGATACCCAGGAAGAAACAATTGAATCCTATATCTTGGGGGACGAAATTGTTCCACGGACAAATATTGGAAAAATATCAATTATTTCAGATGGTTTGGAGTTGTATTCAAAATTCTTACGTGACAAGTTTCCTTTTAAGAAACTCAATTCAAAAATTAAAATGGTCATAGATGCATCCAATGGCGCTGCCTCCAGGATCTGTTCCATGGTGTTCAGCCATCGATTGTTTGACGTACAATTCATCCATGTAACGCCCGATGGGATCAATATCAATGACAATTGCGGTTCCCAGCACACCCTGGAGCTTAAAAACAGGGTCCTGAAAGAAAAGGCAGACCTAGGCCTTGCATTTGATGGAGATGCCGACCGTCTTATCGCCATTGATGAACAAGGAAATCAGATAACAGGCGATCGGTTACTTGTCATCTGTGCAAAGTTTGCCAAAGAAAAGAATCGGTTGAAAAACAATATACTTGTAACTACAACTATGAGCAATGTCGGATTGAGCAGGGCCCTTGAATCCCTGGGCATTGTTCATTTGAAATCTGATGTGGGGGATCGTAAGGTCCTGGAAGAAATGGGTCGTTCCGGGGCCATCATGGGTGGTGAGGATTCAGGGCATATGATTTTTTTGGAGGATCACACCACCGGAGACGGCATGCTATCCGCCCTGAAATTATTGGAAGTTATGACGGAGACAGGAAAGTCTTTGTCTGATTTGGCATCCATCATGGTTGTTTGCCCCCAGATTTTGATGAATGTTGAGGTGGATGCTTCCCGCCCCGATTATACAACGGTTGCGCCCATTGTCCAAACCATCCGGCGAATTGAAGAACAACTGGCCAACAAAGGCAGGGTGTTGATTCGGTATTCCGGAACCCAACCGTTGCTCAGGGTGATGGTGGAAGGCCCTGATGCGGAGCTGACCCGGAAATATTGCCAAGAAATATGCAGGGTGATAAAAGAAAACATAGTACCGGAATAAGGCAAAAGGGTGGCCCAATCGGGTCACCCTTTTGTTTTTAATCCAAGCATCTGCAGATTGTGTGAATTTTAATCAAAGCTATCTTCTGTCACCCATGATGCGCAGCAGCATGAGAAACAGGTTGATAAAATCAAGGTACAAGGTCAGAGCGCCCATGATGGCGCCTTTGCGAACCATGGCTCCGGAAGCGTTGTCCGGCAAGGTAACCGCCATTGTTTTCAATTTCTGGGTATCATAGGCTGTCAGGCCCACAAAAACCAGAACACCGACATAGGAGATTACCATGGCCATTCCTGAGCTCTGTACGAACATATTCACCACAGAGGCGATGATAATACCGATAAGCCCCATGGTCAAAAAACCGCCCATGGATGTCAGATCCCGTTTTGTCACCATGCCGTAAACACTGCATGCCAGAAAGGTGGCCGAACAGACCACAAAAGTGGAGACAATGGAGGAAGCGGTATAGGCCAGGAATATAAAGGCCATGGTCACACCGTTTAATGCGGCATAGACCACAAACAGGGCTGTTGCCGTGGACGCCTGAATCTTTTGAATTCGAGCGCTCAGGTAAAAAACAAATCCCAGTTCGGCAATGATAAGACCGAAAAATACCATTTTATTGCCGAATACCAGTTGAATTGCGGCCTCGCTATTGGAAACATAGTAGGCAACAAGGGCTGTTAGTCCGAGACCGATGGCCATCCAGTTATATACACTTCTGATAAAAGAATTCACTTTTGTCAGTGCGGTGGATTGTGCGGTTGAAAAGACTTGGTTCATAAATTCCTCCAAAAAAAAGTTAGGTTTAAATCTTAGCTGAACCGTAATATAACACGGGAAGGAGATATTTCAAGATTACAATTCGGTTAAGTATCGAATTATTTTTATGGGAACAAAAGATAAAAAGTTTACATAATATGTATTATCGGTCTTAAAATATCGAATAGTTTTTATGCAAAATGCAGATCTCAGTTTGAATTTTTAGAAAGAACCCAAGATTAGTATTGTTAAAACCATGTCTTTGTTTTATAAATTATGACTTTGCTTTTGCATGGGTAGCCAAAAAAAATGAAAACAGCAGATAACACTATAGCAAAAAACAACAATGGGCATATGTACACGGTTTCGACCCTGACAAGGGAAATTAAGTCTCTTCTCGAAGAGCGGTTTTCGTTTTTATGGATTACCGGAGAAATTTCCAATTATGCCGTTCCTTCCTCGGGCCATTCTTATTTTTCCTTGAAAGATTCAACTTCGGTTATCTCGTGTGTAATGTTTAAAAATCAGAAGCGGGGCATGAAATTTTCTCCGGAATCCGGGATGAAGATCATTGGTCTTGCAAGGATTTCTCTGTACGAACCCAGAGGATCCTATCAATTGATTTTTGAACATCTGGAGCCTGAAGGTGCCGGTTCCCTGCAAATGGCATTTGAACAATTGAAAAAAAAATTGGCCTCCCAGGGTTTGTTTGATGCCGCCCATAAAAAAAAGCTTCCCTTTTTACCCGCAAAGATTAATGTGATAACCTCGGGTACCGGTGCCGCGGTCCGGGACATCCTCCATGTGGCCGGACGTCGTTTTCCCGGATGCCATCTTCAAATTGTACCGGTTAATGTCCAGGGAGAGACTGCTGAAACAGAGATATCCCAGGCCATTCAGACAGTGAATTCCTTGCAAAATCCATCGGAATTGATCATCCTTGCCAGGGGCGGCGGCTCCATCGAAGACCTTTCTGCCTTTAATTCAGAAAAAGTTGCCAGGGCGATCTTTGATTCAAAAATTCCTGTACTCACAGGGATTGGCCATGAAACAGATTTTACCATTGCCGATTTTGTAGCAGACCTTAGGGCGCCTACCCCTTCTGCGGCGGCTGAGCTTGCCCTTCCGGATAAAACCGCATTGATTCAGCACATTAACCTCCTCAGGTCATCCCTTGTCCAGGTCATGGACCGGAAAATGGGTTTTTTAAATCAAAAACTGGATGACCTCAGCTTACGGATGAAGAGTCCCGTTCGGGTGGTGAAGGATCTTAAACTGAGGATACAAGAATTTGAAGCACGGATGAATCGTAATTTGCAAGCCCGGGTTCTGTATCACAAGGAACGGGTTTTCTGGCTGCAAAAAATATTGACGGGAAAAAGTTTCTTGATCAAAATAAGGGAAAATCGGCAGCAGGTAGACGGATTGGTCATTGGCCTGGTATCCAGCCTGAACGGGCGTCTGTCTGCCTGTAAAACCCGGGTCAAGGAGATGGATGTAAAGCTTGGGGCATTCAATCCAAGGTCTGTTCTGGACCGGGGGTATAGTATCGCAAGAATTTTGCCCCAAAAAAGAATACTTATGGATGCCCAGGATGCGGATGTGAATGATCAGGTTGAAATAATTTTATCAAAAGGACGCCTGGTGACACGGGTGGAAGAAAAATAAATGGTAAAAAAAACATTTGAAACTGCCTTAAAACAACTTGAAGAAATTGTAAAGGAAATGGAGTCCGGAGATTTAACTCTTGAACAGGCAGTGAAAAAATATGAAATGGGTATCGGCCATTCTAAATTTTGTCTGGAGATTCTGGATCAAACTGAAAAAAAAATTACCCAGTTAACCCGGGACAATGACGGGTCCCTTAAGGAAAAACCCTTTGACCATGAATGAGTTTTCTTTTGATCTATCAGCCTATCTAAATGAAAATAAAGTTCTTGTGGAGAAGTTTCTTGCAAAAATTCTCAGCCGGTTTGATCCTGGCCGGGAACTGGTCCAGGCCATGTCACATTCGCTCATGGCAGGGGGGAAACGGCTTCGTCCAGTGCTGGGACTTGCCGCAGCCGGCGCCTGCGGTGGAAATCCCCTTGCTGCCCTGCCCGCCTGCTGTGCCATTGAAATGATCCATACCTATTCTTTGATCCACGATGATCTGCCAGCCATGGACAATGATGATTTGCGACGGGGAATTCCCACCTGTCATAAAAAATTTTCCGAACCCACTGCCATTCTGGCAGGCGATGCTCTTTTAACCCATGCCTTTTCTGTATTGACCCAGCCTGATATAATATTTGACTTTTATCCAACCCAAGAGATTTTGCTCAAACTTGTGGCCCGGATTTCAGATGCTGCCGGTGTCAATGGAATGGTGGAGGGACAAATGCTGGACATGCTCTCCCTTTCATTTAAAGGGAGTGAGGGTATAAAAAAATCAGGGAATAAAGAAGCGCTTTTAAATCATCTTAAAAAAATACATGGCTTGAAAACCGGCAGGATGATATGTGTCAGTGTGGAAGCAGGCGCTTTAAGTGTCGGAGCCGATTCCCATCAGAGTGACAGCCTTATGCTTTATGCGGAAAATATCGGTCTTGCCTTCCAGGTAATGGATGATATTTTAAATGTGGAAGGAAATCCGGAAATAATGGGCAAAGCGACTGGTTCAGATGCCGTTCATGATAAAATCACCTTTCCGTCCATCCTGGGTCTTGATGAATCCAAAACCTATGCAAGGCATCTGGTTGACACTGCGGTAGCCGCCATTGAGGGGTTTGACCGGGAAGGGGACCCTTTGCGGGCCCTAGCCCGATACATTATTAACAGAGATCATTAAAAACGGGCCCTGCTACGATTTGTCCCGAAAAGCGTACAACCAAAAAGGGTAACAACTATTGAGTCTGCTTGAACAAATAAACACTTCCCAAGACATTAAAAAATTGCCACGCAATCAATTGCCTCTGCTGGCCAAGGAGATCCGGAAAAGGATCATTGACGTGGTATCCAAAAACGGGGGGCACCTGGCCTCCAGCCTTGGGGCCGTCGAACTCACCCTGGCCATCCACTATGTGTTTGATCTTCCCAAGGATACCCTGATCTGGGATGTGGGGCACCAGGCTTACGCCCACAAACTTCTTACCGGAAGAAATCACGCCTTTGATACCCTGAGACAATACAAGGGGCTTTCAGGGTTTACAAAGATGAAGGAAAGCCCCTATGACGGATTTACTGTCGGCCATTCTTCAACTTCCATATCCGCAGGCCTTGGCATCTGTTATGCCAAACACCTCAATCAGGACGATTCTGACGTTATTTCCGTCATCGGAGACGGATCCTTGACAGCAGGACTTGCCTACGAGGGGCTCAATCAGGCCGGAGATTTGAAACGTAAACTCATTGTTATTCTCAACGACAATGATATGTCCATTTCTGCCAATGTGGGTGCCCTGTCCTCCTATTTGAGCCGCACCTTATCTGCAAAATATCTCCAGAGCATGCGAAACCAGTTTGGTGCTTTTTTAAAGTCCCTTCCCAAGATCGGGGATGACATGTACCAGATCGCCAAACGATGGGAAGAATCCTTTAAAACCTTTGTTACTCCGGGCATGCTGTTCGAGGCTTTTAACTTTGATTATTTTGGTCCCATCAACGGACACAACCTGGATCATCTGATTGATATTCTGACCAATATTAAAAATCCGGATTCACCGGTACTCCTCCATGTGACAACCATCAAGGGCAAGGGGTATGCACCTGCTGAAAAAAACCCTGTCTATTTTCACGGAGTCGGATCCTTTGCGGTTGATACGGGTAAAAGCAATAAAAGTTCCGGTTCAGTGCCCTCCTACACCCAGGTCTTTGGATCCCATATGGTGCGGTTTGCCAAAACCCATGAAAACATTGTGGCGGTTACGGCCGCCATGCCCGAAGGTACCGGATTAATTGAATTTTCAAGGCTTTATAAAGAGCGATTCATTGATGTGGGAATTGCAGAACAGCATGCCGTTACTTTTGCTGCCGGCCTTGCGTCCAAGGGTGCAAAGCCTGTGGTGGCGATCTATTCTACTTTTCTTCAGCGGGCCTACGACCAGATTCTCCATGATGTCTGTATTGATGCCCACCCGGTGGTTTTCGCCATTGACCGGGGCGGGATTGTGGGAGAAGACGGCCCGACCCACCACGGATTGTTTGATTTTTCCTATTTAAGAAGCATGCCGAACATGACCATCATGTCACCCATGGATGAAAATGAACTGGCCAGGATGCTGCTGACAGCCATTGGCCACGATGGCCCCATTGCCCTTCGGTATCCCCGGGGTAAGGGATTCGGTGTTGAGATCCAGACGGATGTTCGGCCGGTTGAAATCGGCCGCGCCAAGGTGGTTTATCAGGGAGATGAAAATGGCAATGACCTGTTGATTATTGCCATTGGCCAATCTGTTTTTGAGGCAGTTTCGGCAGCCAAAGAATTGGCCCAAAGGGGAATCAAGGCCATGGTGATCAATGCACGGTTTGTAAAACCCCTTGATGCCACCCTTTTTCTCGAAAAGGCGGTCGGCATTAAAAAAATTATTACTGTTGAAGAACATATGCTGGCCGGAGGGTTTGGATCTGCTGTTCTGGAAATGTACGCAGATAACGGCATTACAGACTTGAAATTCAAGCGCATCGGCATTGACAACAAATTTGTAGAACATGGCCCCCAGGAGGTGTTGAAAAAAGAGTATGGCGTGGATGCGGCAGCCATTGTTTCGGCCGGCCTGGATTTAGCAGGCTTGGGCCGTGCATGACAATAAAAAAAAGCCATAAACGCAGGCTGGATCTGATCCTGGTTGAAAAGGGATTGATTTCTTCCAGAGAAAGGGCAAAGACCATGATAATGGCCGGTAAGGTCCTGGTAAATGATATGGTGGCTGATAAGCCGGGCGCGCTGGTGGATCCCTTTTCTCCTATCCTGGTCAGGCAGGATGACAATCCCTATGTAAGTCGGGGGGGGCTTAAGCTCGAAAAGGCCTTGAAAAGTTTTCCCATATGTGTGACAGATTTAATCTGTCTTGATATTGGCGCATCCACCGGTGGATTTACCGATTGCCTGCTTAAGTTCGGGGCCAAAAAAGTGTATGCAGTGGATGTGGGATACGGGCAGCTGGACTGGAAACTAAGGCAGGATGACCGGGTGGTGGTTATTGAACGGAGCAATATTCGGCATCTGGCCTATGAAGCCATAAATGAACGGGTAGATATGGTGGTGGTAGATACCTCTTTTATTTCACTTAAAACAGTTCTTCCCGCTGCTGAAAAATTTATGCGGGAAAATACCGGGGTTTTGGCTCTCATCAAACCCCAGTTTGAAGCAGGAAAGGAAAATGTCGGCAAGGGTGGTGTTGTAAAGGATCCGGAAATCAGGAAAAAGGTGGTACAAGAGATCAAAACTTTTTTCCTGAACAGGGGATATAAAGTTAATGATGTGGTGCCCTCCCCTATTCTGGGACCCAAAGGAAACGAGGAATATATCATATCCCTCACGTTTACAGAGAGGTAAAATAACACTATTGGTTGAATTTTAAATATTATTAATTTTTATTAATTATTTAAAGGAGCAGTGATGATCGAAGAAATTAAAAGCATGAGGAATGTGGCTCTGGCAGGCCATGGAGGTGCGGGCAAGACTACTCTTGCTGAGGCTATGCTGTTTAAGGCAGGGGTTACAAGCCGCCTTGGAAAGGTGGAAGAAGGCAATACCATGATGGATTTCCAGCCTGAAGAAACCAAAAAACAGCAGAGTATTAATACCTCTTTTATTAAGTATACCCACAACAAGCATACCATTACGTTGATGGATACTCCTGGTGATCAAAACTTCTTTTCAGCTGCGAAAACCTGTTTTCCCGTTGCCGACAGCATGCTTTTTGTCATTGACGGGGTGGGCGGCCCTTCGGCCATGACCGAAGAAGCCGGCGCCTGTGCCCTTGAATATAACTTGCCCGGATTGGTCATTGTCAACAAACTGGATCGGGAAAGATCTGACTTTGAAACCTGTGTTGCTGCCTGCAACACAGCGCTTAAAAAGAAAATTGTTCCCATTTGTTTTCCCATCGGTCGGGAAGAAGGGTTTCAGGGCATCGTCAATATTGTTTCAGGGCAAGCCTATACATACGATGGTGACGGCAAGGCTACCAGAATTGATATTCCGGCAGACATGGCCGATGACGTTGCCTTGGCAAAGGAAGAATTCATTGAGAACATTGCTGAACTCAATGACGCACTTCTTGAAAAATATCTTGAAGGCGAAGAAATATCAGAGGAGGATCTCAAGGCCACTTTCCGCAAGGGTGTCCTGGATGCAGAGTTCTATCCGGCCATCTGCATATCTGCCGTTAAAATGATCGGCCTGGATACGGTCTTTAATTTTATCAATGATTTTATGCCGTCTCCCCTGGACCGGGGAGACTGGACTGCAATCGACGTCAATGGTGAGTCTGTAAAGGTTTCACCTGATCCGGATGCCGAATTCTGCGGGTTTGTTTTTGCCACCATTGTAGACCCTTATGCCGGACGGCTTTCCCTTTTCAGGGTTATTTCCGGAACCCTTGGCAAGGAAGGCAATATTTTCAATGTTACCAAGGATACAAAAGAACGCTTTTCCCAATTATTGGAAATTGCCGGGAAAGAACAAAAACCCATTACCAGTGCAGTTCCCGGTTCAATTGTGGCCGTTGCCAAACTCAAAGAAACCCTGACAGGGGATACCCTGACAGGGGGTAAAGAGATCCAGATACCGGCCCCGGTTCCCATGCCGCCTGTTATTTCCTTTGCCATCTCTCCCAAGTCCAAGAACGATGAAGACAAAATCCATGAAGCTATCCGTAAAGTTTTAGAAGAGGACACAGGTCTTCAGCTCAGACGGGAGGATGAGACCCGGGAGACCATTCTTTCCGGACGGGGGCTGGTTCATATTGAAACCACGGCGGATAAAATTTTAAGAAAATTCAACGTGGCCATGGATATTGCCACACCTAAAGTGGCCTACAGAGAAACCTTTAAGAAAAAAATACGGGTCCAGGGCAAGCATAAAAAACAATCCGGAGGTCATGGCCAGTTTGGTGACTGCTGGATCGTGCTGGAACCCCTTCCCAAGGGGAAGGGGTTTGAATTTGTAGATAAAATTGTGGGCGGCGTCATTCCTAAAAACTATATACCGGCGGTTGAAGCGGGCGTCAGGGAAGCCTCAAAAATCGGAATTCTGGCAGGGTTTCCCTGTGTTGATTTCAGGGTTACCGTGGACTTTGGTTCCTACCATTCGGTTGATTCTTCAGAAATGGCATTTAAAACAGCCGGCTCCATTGCCTTTAAAAATGCAGCCAAAGACGCCAGAGCCGTTTTGCTGGAACCCATTATGAAGGTCTCTGTAAAAATACCTGAAGATGCCACAGGGGACATTATGGGAGATATGAATTCAAGGCGCGGGCGTGTGCTGGGCATGGATTCCGAAGGAGATAAGCAGATCATCAATGCCCTTGTTCCCATGTCGGAAATACTTCGGTATGCACCTGACTTAAGTTCCATGACAGGTGGTCGGGGAACCTTTACTATGGAATTTGAGCATTATGATGAAGTACCGGGTGATCTTTCCCAGAAGATAATTGACCGGGTGAATGCGGAAAAAGAAGCCTAGTCAAGCAAGAAAAGATAACAGATAAAAACGAGGACAGAGATTGGCAAAGAAGTTGCCGCTTTGTCCTTGTTTTTTTTGTGAAAAAATACCTACAAAAAAGTGGTATTCAATCGGCAGTGGGCAGCCGCGCTTCTATCAAGCAAATGGCCAAGCTCACCCGCTTTCTTTGGGAAAAACCCCATGCACTTTTCCCAGACCTCTTCATCTTCCATGCAAAAATAAACCAGGACATGGGGGGCAGATTCCCGGATGGTATCAATGAGGGTTTTGTACAGATGAATTCGTAAGGGTTTAAAATACCGCATCTTATTGTCAAGTCCCAGGATAAATTCCCCGTATGGGATGGTGGAATCTGGAAATCGGGTTTCAATGACAGACTTGAGCTGGGGCATGAACCTGAAGGTACCGATGCTGATCCAGACAATATTGTCGGGACTGACATGGGAAAATATGGAATGAACCACTTTTTTATAGGCATCCTCACATCCTTCATAGATGACCATGGGATCAAAATGAAAGGCCAGTTTATACCCTTTTGCTTCGCATCGTTTGGCGGTTTCAAGGCGGGCGGCAAGTGCGGCCGTTCCCTTTTCCTCGGAACCAATGATCTCCGGGGTATTCACCGACCAGGCCAGAACGGTTTTCCCATTGTGATCCAGATTCAGGAGCGAGTCCACATTAATGGTCTTGGTTTTCAGCTCCAGAAGGCTGTTGGATTGTCGGGCAAATTTTTCCACCAGGAATCTGGGGGCCGGACTGATGTTTTCCCAGATCAAGGAATCGGTGTATTCGCCGGTTCCGATGCGGAAAATTTTATTCTGGGAAAACCTGTGATCAAGGGGGGCGACAAAACTTTCAAGTCCTGCAAAATACTGAAGAACCGGGGGGTGGAAATATGCCTGGAGAATGCAATAGGAACAATCCATGGTGCAAAAGGTAGCGGCGTGTAAAATGGTATAATCACAACAGGTGTAGTGGCTTGTTCCGGGGCATTCCCGGATGACGGCCCCCTTGTTACGGGTGATATACAAAAGTGTTTTAGCCTGGGAGATGGGATCTTTGGCCAAATTGACCGCATCATATACCGGCTGTGAATCTGTGACCCGCTCAGGGGTAAGCCCAAGCTTTGAAATCAGGTATTGGATCTCATTGTCCGCAGGGATATGGGCATCCATGAAAAGCCGGTTAATTTTCACCGATTGAGGATCTCCTCTAGGGCAGGATTCTGGGAGATCTGGCGAAGAAAAGAGATCTGTTCTTGAAACTGGGTCTTGTTTTTAAAGTCAAAACAAAGGGAATAGATCATGCTTTCAAAGCTTTCCGGCACCATCAATCGCATCCCGGACGTCAGCTTAAGGGCATGGATATTTTTTTGGATTTCTCGGCGTTTTTTTTCAAGTAAGGGAAATCGCCTCTGGGTAAGATAGCTGCGTAGCAGATTGCACTTGAGTCCAAGATCTTTGCTGTCATGAACCAGTATCGCCTGTATTTTGCTTTCCCGGTAAAGATCCACGGGCCTTGTGTTTTCCCGGGCTGCAATTTCGAAAAAATGGGTGATGATTTCCATTTGTTTGCTGGAGGAAGCTTTAACCGCTGAAAAAAGGCTTACAAAACACTGGGCAAGGCCAGGATCATACCCTGATATTTTTTTGGCCGATGCGATGGAAAGCCTTCCGTCATCCAGCAGTTCCAATGCCTGTTGGGGCAAGGTCCCTATCTTTTGCAGATCTTTAATATATCCTGGATTCAAATGGCTGTTAAAAATAGCCAATGATTTTTGGGCGATCTGATCGGGTTCCATGAACCGGCCCAGAAGCAGAACGCTTTGAATGAGTTCGGCCGGCGTCAACTGGCGCTGGAAAGCATTGTCCGACACAGCACTTACAGCACTATCGGCTTCCGATGCCCGGGGATTGATTTGACATACAACTTGGCCGGTGAATTTATTGTGAACAAGGGCATTTATTCGCTTAAAGCCTGCAACCACAATATAAGAGTTTCCCAGGGGCCTGACAAGGGGAGGGCTTGTCAGGCCGGTCTGTTGTATGGACAGGGCCAGGGCAGTAATATCACCCTCTTGCCTTGAAATCCGATACCGGGTATCGGTCAGATCAATATTGTTCAGGGCAAGAGGGGAAATCCGGATACCCAGATTAGACATTTTCACCGGTCAGGCGGGTGTAAATTTCCTTATAGGTATTGGTGGTATTTTCAATAATTTCAGGCGGCAGTTTGGGGCCGGGATGTTTTTTATCCCACCCGGACGCCGTGAGCCAGTCCCGGACAGCTTGTTTGTCAAAACTTTTCTGCCCTCTTCCGGGTTCATAATCATCCAAGGGCCAGAACCGGGATGAATCCGGGGTCATAATTTCATCGATGAGAATGATTTCATTGTCCAGAATACCAAACTCAAATTTGGTATCCGCAATAATGATTCCCTTTTCAAGGGCAAACTGGGCCCCTTTGCTATAGATGGCAAGGCTTAAATCCCGTAATTTTTCAGCGTTTTCCCTGCCGATGAGATCAATGGTTTCTTCAAAACTGATATTGATATCGTGATCTCCTATTTCAGCTTTGGTGGAGGGGGTGAATAGCGGGGTGGAAAGTTTGTCCGATTCCCTGAGGCCCTTGGGAAGGGGGATGCCGCAGACATGTCCCTGGTTTTGGTAGGAAGTCCATCCTGAACCGCTTATATAGCCCCGGACGATACATTCCACCGTCATGGGCACAGCTTTTTTTACCAGCATGCTCCGTTTATCAAGGGCGTCTCTGTATTTTTTAAATTCCTCGGGATATTGATTCACATCCGTTGTAATGACATGGTTCTTCACAATCGATTCCATCTGCTTAAACCAGAAAACAGAAATCTGGTTCAATACCTTACCCTTGTCCGGGATAAGATCAGGAAGTACAACGTCAAAGGCCGACAGCCGATCCGTGGTCACCATTAAAAGGGAATCCTTGGTATCAAATATATCCCTTACCTTGCCCTGTCTAACCAATGACAGATCCTTGAATTCAGTTGTTGGAATTGCAGTCACTTGTCACTCCTTTATGTGTTTACATTTATTTACAATAATTTTAATGCTTAATATCATGAACGGGGATAATTTTCCATTATTTCCCTAAATTTTTTGATTAGGTGTTTGATAAAATCCCCGGAAGGTATATGGTACTAAAAAATGCGATATTGCAAGCTGTAAGTTAACTTGACGTGAATGCTAAAATCATAATAATATTTAAATATTTTTTATTACAAAACGAGGTGATGGATGATAAGGATCTTTTTTAGTCTGTTTATTATGTTTTTTTGCGTCTGCTTCCAGGCGTTATCTGCCGATTGTCAAACCCTGTATTCTCTACAGGACCTGTGCCGCAAAGCAAATATAAATGCTGAAACCATCAAAATTGCCGACGAGGACCTGTTCATTGCCGAGCAGGAAAAAAAAAGAGCCCTGTCGGTTCTGATCCCCAGGGCCACAGTGTTCGGAAGCCATCTCAATTACAAAAATCAAGATGCCTTTTCACCGGATTCCACCACCACGGGTGCAAAGCTGACCCAGTCCTTTACCCTGAACGGCAGAGAATTGATTGCCTATGCTGTGACCAAAAAAGGGATTGAAAAAGCAGGCTTTTCCAAGGAAGCCATCCGGTCCGATTACCTGTTCCAGGTTGCCCAGTCCTATTTTCAGACCCTGAGTGCCAAACGCAAGGTGGAGATTGCCCAAGCGGATGTGGATCGGCTTCAAACACATAAAAATTCCGTTACAGAAAAACTGAGTGTGGGGAATGTTAC
>JAHIVS010000545.1 GCA_018816605.1 Pseudomonadota bacterium | reverse complement strand
AATGGTGAACCGGAGCAGCTCGGACTTGGTGCCGGTGAGTTTGGATATGATGTTGTAGACCGCATCAATGGGGCCGCTGCCTTCGGTGGACCCGTGGACCGGCCGGCCGTTGATGTTCAGCTGGACGCTGGCCGTGGGGAAGACCGTGTTGCCGCTCAGCACATGGATGTATTCCAGGCAGAACACTTCCGAGGATCGCAGTACCCCTTCATTGATCAGGGCTTCGATATCTTCGTCCTGGATTCTTTTTTTCTTGTCGGCCAGGTTCTTGAATTTTTTAAACACTACATTCAGTTCATCGTCGGACAAATTGTATCCCATGGTCTGGATATGGGCATTCAGGGCATGGCGGCCGGAATGTTTCCCCAGGACCAGGCTGTTTTTGGTGATGCCCACGGTTTCCGGTTTCATGATTTCATAGGTCATGGGGTTTTTCAATACCCCGTCCTGGTGGATGCCGGCCTCGTGGGCAAAGGCATTGGCCCCCACAATGGCCCGGTTGGGCTGGACCAGGATGCCGGTGATCATGGAAACCAGGCGGCTGGTGGGATAGATCCTGGTGGTGTTGATGCCCGTGGTCTGGGGGAAAAAATTGGGCCGGGTTTTCAGGGACATGACCACCTCTTCCAGGGAGGTGTTGCCGGCCCGCTCGCCGATACCGTTGATGGTGACCTCCACCTGACGGGCCCCGTTTTTAATGGCGGAAAGGGTGTTGGAGGTGGCAAGGCCCAGGTCGTTGTGGCAGTGAACGCTCAAGACCGCCTTGTCAATATTGGAGGTGTTCTCAATCACATATTTGACCAATTGGCCGAATTCTTCGGGAATGGCATAGCCCACGGTATCCGGCAGGTTGATGGTGGTGGCACCGGCCTCTATCACAGACTCGAACACGGTACACAAAAAATCCCGGTCAGACCGTGACCCGTCTTCGGCGGAAAATTCCACATTGTCCGTAAACGAGGCGGCCAGTTTCACCGATTCCACCGCCTTTTTTAACCCCTGGGAAGGTTCCATCTGCAACTTGTATTTCATGTGCAGTTCCGAGGTGGCAATAAAGGTGTGGATTCTGGGGTGGGCCGCATTCTTGATGGCATCCCAGCCCCGGCGGATATCCGCTTCGCTGGCCCGGCAAAGGGCTGCCACCTGGGCGCGTTTCAACGTGTCGGCAATGGCCTTTACCGCTTCAAAGTCGCCGTCGGAGGCGGCCGGAAATCCCGCTTCAATCACATCCACCCCCAGGGCTTCCAGCTGGGAGGCGATGCGCAGTTTTTCCGCCTGGTTCATGCTGGCCCCGGGGGATTGTTCCCCATCCCTTAAGGTGGTGTCAAAAATTATAATTCTTCTGTCATCATTCATTTGATTTGCCCTTTTGTATAGTGTCCAAAGAAAGTTTGTATTGAAAACTGTCGGCCAGCGCCTGCCAGCTTGCTTCGATAATATCTTCCGACACCCCGATGGTGGAAAAGATATTGTTGGTATCCCTGGATTCGATGAGAACCCGGACCTTGGCGTCCGTGCCGTCGGACCCTTCGATGACCCGGACCTTGAAGTCCACCAGGTGCATGTCGTCAATCTGTGGGTAGATGGTGGTCAGGGCTTTTCTCAGGGCATTGTCCAGGGCTGATACCGGTCCGTCCCCTTCGGCCGAGGTGATTTCCGTTGTGTGCCCCACTCGGATTTTGATCATGGCGTGGGAATAGCAGGGTCTTTCCTTGTCTTTTTCCACGGTCACCCGGAAGGATTCCAGCTCAAATTTGGGAACAAACTGGTCGGTGAGTTTTTCCATGATCAGTTTCAAAGATCCTTCGGCGGCATCAAACTCAAACCCTTCATTTTCCAGCTCCTTGATGCTGGCCACAATCAGGGCTTTTCTGCGGTCGTCATCTCCCAGGTCCACCCCCAGTTCCCGGGCCTTGTAGGTGATATTGCTTTTACCCGACTGCTCGGAAACCAGTACCCTGCGCGCATTTCCCACAAGCTCCGGCACAATGTGCTCGTAGGCTTTGGGATTTTTCATGATGGCCGACACATGGACCCCGCCCTTATGGGCAAAGGCGGACTTGCCCACAAAGGCTCTGGAGTTGACCGGCGGCACATTGGCGGTTTCCGACACAAACCGGGACAAATTCAATATTTTTTTCAGGTTTTCAGGGCTGATGCAGTCCCGCTTCATTTTCAGGGCAAGGATCGGGATAATGGCCATAAGATCGGCATTTCCGCACCGTTCGCCATATCCGTTGACCGTTCCCTGGACCAGGGTGGCGCCGGCATGGACGGCGGTAACGGCATTGGCCACGGCCATGGCGCAGTCATTGTGGGTGTGAATGCCGAACAGGATGTCGTCCCGCTCCCTGCCTTTGAAATGGGCGACCACAGCTCTGGTGATGGCTTCGATGTCGCAGGGCAGAGACCCCCCGTTGGTGTCGCAGAGAACCAGACACCGGGTGCCGCCTTCAACAGCGGCCTCCAGGGTCTCAAGGGCATAGGCCGAATTGGCCTTGTACCCGTCGTAAAAATGTTCGGCATCATAGAACACCTCAAGGTCCCGGGCCAGAAGATAGGCGATGCTCTCCCGGATCATGGCCAGGTTCTCCCTGCGGGTGTTGGACATGATCTCTTCCACATGCAGGTCCCATGATTTGCCGAAGATGGTAATCACAGGTGCCCCAGAATCGATCAGGGCTTTTAAATTCCCATCCTGGTCACAGGTGATTCCCTGACGCCGGGTGGCGCCGAATGCGGCAATTTTTGCATTTTTGAACTCAATATTCCGTGCCAGTTTAAAAAAATCCTGGGCACCGGGGTTGGAGCCGGGCCATCCGCCTTCAATATAGTGGATACCGGCCTCGTCCAGGCGCCTTGCAATCTTGAGCTTGTCCTCCGGGGAGAAAAATATGTTTTCCCCCTGCATTCCGTCCCTTAGGGTGGTGTCGTATAAAAGTGTTTTTTCCATTTTTATTTCCCGTTTTCCCGTGCCAGGGCAATGGATCCGGTGGAGGCGATTTCCACGATCCCCATGGGTTTGAGCAGGGAGACAAAGGCCGCATGTTTCTCGCTGTCTCCGCTCATCTCAATAATGTAGTGGGAATGGCCCACATCCACAATCTTGCACCGGAAGATGTCCACAATTCTCAGGATTTCAGCTCTTTTTTCGGGTTTGGCATGGACCTTGATCAGTGCCAGCTGACGTTCCACATATTTTTTTTCGGTTAAATCCGTAACGGTGATGACATTGATGAGCTTGTGCAGCTGTTTTTTGATCTGCTCTATGACCTGGGCATCACAATTGGTCACCATGGTAATCCGGGAGACATGGGGATCTGCCGTGGTGGCAACACTTAAAGAGTCAATATTAAAGCCCCGGCCTGAAAAAAGGCCTGCAATTCTGGAAAGAACCCCTGGTTCATCATCCACAAGAATAGAGAGTAAGTATCTGTTTGTTTCCATTTGTTGATTCCTTAATTATTAAACCAAAAGCATTTCGGTGATGGTCCCGCCGGCCGGTACCATGGGATAGACCGATTCTTCCCGTTCCACCCGAAAGTCCATGATGACCGTACCCGGGGTTTCAAGACCCAGTTTCAGGGTTTCTTCCACCTTGGCAGGATCCTCGCATCTAAATCCCTTGGCCCCGTAGGCCTGGGCCAGCAATACAAAATCCGGAGCGTTTTCCATGTTGGTGGAGGCATAGGCCTTGTCATAGAAAAATTCCTGCCATTGCCGGACCATGCCCAGGTATCGGTTGTTCAAAATCACGATTTTCACGTCCAGACGGGATTCAATGGCGGTCATCAGTTCCTGGATATTCATCTGGATGGATCCGTCTCCTGCCACGTCCACCACCAGTTTGTCGGGGCAGGCTGCCTTGGCACCGATGGCGGCCGGCAGGCCGAATCCCATGACGCCCAATCCGCCCGATGTGATAAAATGATTGGGGTTGTCAAAGTGGTAAAACTGGGCTGCCCACATCTGGTTCTGGCCGACTTCCGTGGTGATGATGGCCTCGCCTTTGGTGATTTCATAGAGTTTTTCCACCACAAACTGGGGTTTGATGATCTTTGGGCCCTGTACATATTTTAAGGGGGTGGTCTGTTTCCATTGGTCGATCTGGGCAAGCCAGGGTGCCCGGTCAGCTTTGAGGGTTTCGGGGTCTTCTTTTTCCATGAGTTCCAGGATCCCTTCCAGGGCGGCTTTGCAATCTCCCACAATGGGGCAGTGTACCGGGATGTTCTTGTGGATGGAGGTGGGGTCAATGTCGATCTGGACAATCTGGGCATGGGGGGCAAACTTTTTGACATTCCCGGTGACCCTGTCATCAAACCGGACGCCGGCGGCAATGATCAGATCGCTGTTGCCGATGCTCATGTTGGCCCGGAAGGTACCGTGCATGCCCAGCATGCCCAGCCACAGGGGATGGGAACCGGGAAAGGCGCCAAGACCCATCAATGATCCGGTTACAGGGACATCGGCCATCCTGGCGATGCGGGTGAGGGCGTCCGATGCCCTGGACAGGATCACCCCGCCTCCGGCAAAGATTACCGGTCGTTTGGCTTCTTTTAACATGGCAACGGCCTTGGCCAGTTGTTTTTTATTGGGGTTGTAATTGGGTTTATAGGACCGCAGGGCCGTCTCTTCGGGCATCTCAAATTCGATCTGGGCCTGGATAATATCCTTGGGAAGATCCACGAGCACAGGACCGGGTCTTCCGGATCTTGCAATGTGAAAGGCTTCCCGGATGGTGGCGGCCAGCTTGTTGGGATCTTTTACCAGATAGTTGTGTTTGGTGCAGGGCCTTGTGATCCCCACAATATCCACTTCCTGGAAGGCATCGTTGCCGATGAGGGCGGTTGGGACCTGGCCGGTGAACACCACCATGGGGATGGAGTCGGTGTGGGCCGAAGCAATGCCCGTAACCGTGTTGGTGGCCCCGGGACCCGAGGTTACCAGGGCCACGCCCACTGAATCGTGGGCCCGGGAGTAGGCATCGGCCGCATGGACGGCGCCCTGTTCGTGGCGGACAAGGATGTGGCGCAGGTCTGAATGGCGTGCCAGCTCGTCGTGGATGTCGATGGTGGCGCCTCCCGGATAACCGAAAATGGTATCCACGCCTTCGGATTTGATCATTCGAATAAGTATTTGAGCCCCTGTGAGTTTCATGTGTTTCTCCTGTTAGAAATTTTTAAATATGGCGCCATTGCCGGCGGAACTGACCATCCTTGCATACCGGGCCATATATCCTTTTTTAATTTTGGGTTCTGGTTTTTTCCATTGGGTAAACCTGCGGGCGATTTCCTGTTCAGAGACCATCAGTTCTATTTGTTTGCCGGGAATATCGATCCGGATTTCATCATTTTCCCGGACAATGGCAATCAGCCCCCCCTGGGCGGCTTCGGGGGAAACATGGCCGATGGAGGCTCCCTTTGTACCGCCGGAAAACCGACCGTCGGTGATCAGGGCGCAGGCGGAATCCAGCCCCATGCCGGCAATGGCCGAGGTGGGGGTGAGCATTTCCCGCATGCCGGGTCCTCCTGCAGGACCTTCGTACCGGATGACAATCACATCCCCGGGATGGATACGCCGTTCCATGATGGCGGCCGTGGCGTCTTCTTCGCAGTCAAACACCCGGGCGGGTCCTTTATGGGTCATCATTTCCGGCAGGACGGCCGATTGTTTGACCACACAGCCTTGGGGGGCCAGGTTGCCGAAGAGCACGGCAAGGCCGCCTTCCTTGTGATAGGGGGTTTCAACGGGTTTGATGACGTTGGTATCCTTTACAATCACAGATTGGAGGTTCTTGCCAAGGGGGTTTCCGGTGGCGGTCATACAGGAAAGATCCAGCATGTCATGGTCGGCAAGTTCTTTCATCACCGCCTGGATGCCCCCGGCATAATGCAGATCTTCAATGTGATCCGCCCCTCCCGGGCTCAGGGAACACAGATGGGGGGTCTTCTTGCTGACGTCGTTGATCATGGCAAGGTCGATGTCGATGTCGGCCTCGGCGGCAATGGCCTTTAAATGGAGCACCGTGTTGGTGGAACAGCCCAGGGCCATGTCCACCACCAGGGAATTCATGAAAGAGTGCCGGGTGATAATTTTATCCGGGGTGATGTTCTGGTTCAACAACGACATGATTTGAATGCCGGTTTCCTTGGCAAGGCGGATCCGCTCGGACATGGGGGCGGGAATGGTGCCGTTGCCCGGAAGGGCCATGCCGATGGCCTCTGTCAGGCAGTTCATTGAGTTGGCCGTAAACATGCCGGCACAGGACCCGCAGGTGGGGCAGGCGGCATTTTCAATCTGGGCCAGTTCCTCTGCGGTCATTTTTCCTGTCTGCACAGCTCCCACAGCCTCAAACACAGAGACAAGATCAATTTTTTGATTCCGATTTTTGGGATGACGGCCGGCAAACATGGGGCCGCCGCTGACAAAGATGGCGGGGATATTCAACCGGGCCGCGGCCATGAGCATGCCGGGCACTATTTTATCACAATTGGGCACCATGACAATGGCATCAAAGGGATGGGCCGTGGCCGTGACTTCAATGGAGTCTGCAATCAACTCCCTGGAGGCCAGAGAATAGTGCATCCCCTTATGGTTCATGGCAATGCCGTCGCACACCCCAATGGTTGAAAATTCCATGGGGGTTCCGCCGGCCATGCGGATGCCCGCCTTTACCGCCGTGACAATGGTATCCAGGTGCATGTGGCCGGGGATCAGCTCATT
The DNA here is from genome assembly GCA_018816605.1 of Pseudomonadota bacterium. The sequence goes on along the minus strand of JAHIVS010000545.1, from coordinate 5,256 downwards.
GGCGGAATTGGCAATCCCGATGAGGGGCTGCAAAATTTCTTTGTCCGTCAGGCCCAGGGCCTTTAACAGGCTTCTGTGGGGGGCCCTGGCCACACCCTTTGTTGCAATATGACTTCTCATGTTTGTTCTTCTCCAAAAAGTAAAAAAGCCGTTATCTGCCCTCTGGGGCTGATAACGGCTTTTAAAGTTGATGTAACGTTTATGCCACTAAGAGCCCCTTCGCCTGGAGGTGAGAATAATCACCTCCACGATAATAAGGACTAGTAGGTTGTTGACAGCATTTAGTTTCATAATTTTTATATTCACTTTATTTAAAGATTATTTACTATATATAAATTTAATGAAAGTCAAGTAAAAAATATCATCTGTCAGGAGAGCACAAGAAAAGAGAAGTGAAATAAATTCGATTTGACAAGCAAAGGGTGGTTTGGATATACTCGGGGTAAAAAAAATGTGTGTTTTCTGATAAAAAGCATATTTTAATTTATCAACCATGCCTGTTGCAATAAATTGAGGCCTGATGTCTTTGATTGCAATGGTGTATAAACGGTCTTGAAATTAACCATGTATAATAAAACCGCACTGATCCAGTTTTCCTATCTTGTTTCAGGGATTATTGCCCTATTGACAGGGCTTGCTGCCTTATCCAAGGCAACACCCCTGGTCATTTCCGGTCTTCTGGTGTTGTCTGCCTGGGGGATCAATCATTATTTCATGATTTTAAAAGACCGTCTGGAAGCGGCTTGCCATCTTCTGACCCTGCTTTTTCTGATCTTTTCGGTGGTGTTTGCCTGTCTGACCGGCGGGTTTTACAGCCCGGGCTTTTTTATCCTGTTTTTTATGCCAGTGCTGGCCAGCCTGTTTCCCGATAAAAAATCCATGGTCCTATACAATGGCAGTGTTCTTTTTTTCTTGTGTTTTCTCAATTGGGGTCCGTCATGGGGTCCCGGGGTTCTGAACCTCAATCAAGACCGTTTCTTTTTCACGGGGATTGTTTTTTTTCTGTATGCCGGCGGCATGTGGGTGGTTATCAGAAGGAACCAGCGGGACACAGAGGCGTTGAAAAAATCCCGCACCCGCCTCAAAAGGGTCTCCGAGGGAGCAAAAGCTGCCTTAAAAACAAAAGACAGGTTTCTGGCCAATATGAGCCATGAAATTCGGAATCCCATGAACGGGATCATCGGCATGATGCATGTACTGCTGGATTCCGATCTCAATGACGAACAAAAAAGTTATTCAAAGATCGTCTACAACAGTACCCGGGCCCTGTTGGCCATTGTCAATGACATCCTTGACCTGTCAAAAATGGATGCCGGCCAATTGGAACTGGATATCAGACCCTTTGACCTTGAGATTGCCATTAAGGACATTGTTTCCCTGCCCGAACTCCAGGCCCGGCAAAAAGGACTTAAGTTTACCTATTCCATAGACTCAAGTGTACCCCGGCGTCTGAAGGGGGATATCGGAAGGATCCGGCAGATAATTCTCAATCTTACCGGAAATGCCATCAAATTTACCGAATCCGGCAGCATTGATCTGAGTGTTACCCTTCAATCGGATGACCCTGAGGCTGCCTGGCTTCATTTTAGTGTGGATGACACAGGGATCGGGATTGCCGAAGAAAAAATTTTTTCTTTGTTTAACGCGTTTACCCAGGCAGACGCTTCCATCACCAAACAGTTCGGGGGAACAGGTTTGGGGCTTTCCATTGCAAAGTTTTTGGTTGAAAAAATGGGGGGAAAGATAGCGGTTGAGAGCATTGAAATGGTGGGAAGCACCTTTTGGTTCGACCTGCCATTGGAGAAGCAGTCCCAGGAAGAAATCACCTTTGAGCTTCCCAAGGCTTCTGTTCAGGAGTGTAAGATTCTGGTTATCAGTGACAATGCCTCCCTTGGGAAAAATTTTGAGGCCAATCTGACAGCCCTTGGGTTGCATTATGAGCAGGCCTGGGATGATGTGGAAGCCTTTGAGATGCTCAAATGGGCCCAGGACGACGGCATGCCGTTTCATATGGTTCTCATGGAGGCACAGGAATCTGATCAATATGCCAGGCAGCTTGGTGAGAAGATCGCACAAGACCCCAGGTTTAACCAGCTAAGGATGATTCTTTTGACGGCAGTGGGACAGAAAGGAGATGCCCGGGCCTTTGAAGCCATCGGATTCTCAGCCTATTTAAGCAAGCCTGTTGAGAAAAAAGTGCTGTCTGACTGCATCAGGGTGGTCCTGTCTATTTACAGGAGCAATATTTCCATACCGATCATTACCCGCTATTCCCTTGAGGAGACGGAAAAACAATCCCGCAGGATTTTAATCGTGGAGGATATGGAGACCAATCTTTTGACGGCCAGGGCCCTTATCGGTAAGCAGGGATACAACACCGAAGAGGCAAAAAACGGAGCCCAGGCAGTGGCCCAATACAAGCAAGACCCCTGTGATTTGATATTAATGGATATCCAGATGCCGGTTATGGACGGCTTAGAAGCCACGCGGCTGATTCGGATTTATGAAAAAGAGCAGGGCCTTTTACCGGTACCCATTATTGCCATGACCGGAAATGCATTTGAAAGCGATCGGAAAAAATGTTTTAAAGCCGGAATGGATGATTTTATTTCCAAACCGGTGGAACCGGATATTCTGGCCCGGAAAATCCAGGTACATCTTGAAGAGAAGTCCCTTATCCGGACCTTAACCGATCTGGAAAAAGATTGCCTGGAAGAGAAGAACCAGGAGACGGATTTCCTGGAACTTGGGCATTTAGAACAGGATTATTTTGACCCGGACAGCCGGAATTCGGAAAACGCGCAGGGTCAACAAGATGATTTTCAGCCCCAGGATCTTGTTCCCGGCCCAAACAGTGAGGCCAAATGTTTTAACAAGGGTAAACTTTTTGAACGCTTTGGCAATGACGAAGAGTTGATCCGGGCGGTATTGGAGGCCTTTTTCCAGGAGGCCCCTGAACTCATCGACAGCATGCACAAGGCCATTGACCTGGAAGATACAGAACAGGTAAGATTCAAAGCCCATTCCCTGAAGGGATCTGCCGCAAATGTGAATGCAGATGTTTTAAAACGGACGGCTTTTTCCATGGAACAGGCGGCAAGCCAGGGGGATCTGGCATCACTGTCCCGGATTTTACCGGATATTGAAACTGCATTTGATACTTTTTCAAAGGAAGGCAGGATATGATTGATCTTGAAAACATGTCTATTCTTGTTGTGGACGATATGAAAAGTATGCGGTTGACCATACGGAAAATGCTCAGAAACCTGAATATCGGCAAAATACTTCGGTTTGCTGAGAATGGGAAGGAAGGGATGGAGGTTTTACGGAACAGTCCCTGCGACCTGGCCATTATTGACTGGAACATGCCGGTGATGAACGGAACCGAAATGATGACCCGGCTCAGGGATAGCCATTCCTTAAGGGATATACCCGTTATTATGGTAACAGCAGAAAATGAACGGGATATTGTATCTGAGGTGGCGGAATCCGAGATAGACGGATACCTTTTAAAGCCATTGACCCTGGAATCCTTGGACAAAAAAATCAAGGCGGTCGTGCATAGTGCGAATAATCCGGACCCGGCCACCGTGCATTTATTAAAAGCACGGGAGTGCGAGGAAGCACAAGACTATGAAGGGGCCATCGAACAAACCCGGCTGGCATTGATTCACAAGCCGTCGGCATCCAGAATTTTGCGGAAACTGGGCCTGATTCATTTTAAAATAGGCAAGGCCGGTATCGGTGAAAAATGTCTTGAAAAGGCCATGTCCGTTAATCGTCAGGATACGATTACCCGGGATCATCTTGCCCAGGTCTATATTGACAAACGGGAGTATGAGAAAGCCGCCAGGATTTATATTGAAATCCTGGGATTGAGTTCCCGGTATTTTGATAAGGCCATGGCGCTTGGGGAAACACTCTTCATAAGTGGGTATAAAACCATTGCCATTGAATTGTTTTCAAAACTAGTGATAAGATCCCGGAAAAACAATATTTTAAAGTCAAAAGTCATTGAGATTTGTCTGGAAAACAAGGAGTATGATTATCCGAAAAAACTTTTAGAACAAGTTATCAAGGAGAATCCTTCCAATTATGACATGATGTTCAAGGCCGGGATGGTATACTATGATACAGGGGATTTTGAAAAAGCCCTGGGGTATTTCAGAACAATTGACTCCCATAAAAGGGATCATATCGAATCAAAACTTCAGATTGCAAGAATCCATTACATTAACAGGAAAATTCTTCAGGCAGATGATTACCTGAACCAGATTCTGAGGCTTGATCCCGGCAACAAGGATGCCCTTGAATTAAGACAGGAATTGTAAACTCATTTTGTCTGAACAGCCATCATCCGATCCCAATGACGCCCGGGGGGGGGCAAACCGGATAGCCCTTCTTGAGGGCGAAATAAACTGCTTAAGACAGGCAGACATCCTAAATCAGACTTTGCTTGAAATTTCCAATGCCGTCACCACTACCCTGGATTTGGGTGCCTTGTATGCAAGCATTCATAAGTCCTTAAGCCGGCTCATTTACATGCCCAACTTTTATATCTGTATCTATGACAGGGAAAAAAATTTGCTACATTTCCCTTATTATAAAGATGAAAAAGATACCCATAATGATGACGCCCTTGTTTTGTTTGAAAAAAATTCCCTTACCGGCGAAGTGATCATAAATAAAAAATCCTTGTTCCTTGATGAAGTCATGCTAGCCAAGCGATATCAGGAAAAACGGATCCAGGGTAGTCTTCCGAAAATTTGGATCGGGGTCCCATTGCTATCCATGGATAAGGTTATCGGCGCCATTGCCATTCAAAATTATACAGATCCCAAAGCCTTCGGCCAAAAGGACATGGATATTCTCATCCAGGTGTCCGGCCAGATTGCCATGGCCATTGAGCGAAAACAATTCCATGGCGCGTTGATTGAGAGTGAGCTGCGGTATAGAACCCTGGCTGAAAAATCCCATGACATTATCATGCGGCTTGACAGGCAGGGCCGTCATCTCTATGTGAATACCGCCATAAAGAGTCTGGGGATTTCACCCGAACAGGTGGTGGGGAAAACCCACAAAGAGTTTGATTTTTCTGACGCGCTTGTGGAAAAATGGGAATCGGCCATTGCCCGGGTGTTCGCAACTGAAAAGGTGAACAGGATAGAGTTTAAATTCCCCGACGGTCCCTGGATCGACTGGATGTTATGTCCTGAGTTCAATTCAGACCATGAGGTGGTATCCGTGATTACCTTT
>JAHIVS010000544.1 GCA_018816605.1 Pseudomonadota bacterium | reverse complement strand
TTTTGCCGGCCGTCGGCCTGGAGAACCTCGGGGATCAGTCCTTTAAAAAAAGACATGGGTTAACCTACCCCTATGTGGCAGGTGCCATGGCAAACGGGATTTCCTCAGCCCAAATGGTCAAAACCATGGCAGAAAATGGTATGGTGGGATTTTTTGGGGCCGGGGGTCTTTCCCTTGAAAAAATTGAAGAAAATATCATTGAACTCAAAGGCTGCCTTGGGGAAAAACCCTTTGGTTTCAATCTGATCCACTCTTTGGGGGACCCTGACCATGAAATGGCAACCGTGACCCTTTACCTGAAGCACCGGATTCGCCTGATCAGTGCGGCGGCATTCATGCGGATGACACTGCCCCTTGTCTTTTACCGGGTCAAGGGAATTTACCGGGGTCACAACAATGATGTTATTGCACCCAACCGCATTATTGCAAAAGTTTCCAGAATTGAAATCGCCAGACAATTTTTTGCACCGCCGCCGGAAAAGCTGGTGGCCCAATTGCTGGCATCGGGCCTGATCACCCGGGAAGAAGCCGACCTGTCCCGAAAAATCCCCATGGCCCAGGACTTGACGGCGGAAGCTGATTCCGGCGGTCACACGGACAACCGGCCGGCCCTGACCCTTTTGCCCACCATGATCGCCCTGAAAAACGAATTCATGGAACTCTTTAACTACAAAGCGCCTTTGTGTGTGGGAATGGCCGGCGGCATTTCCACCCCGGAATCGGCGGCCGCTGCATTCGGTATGGGTGCGGCATATATCCTGACAGGGTCCATTAACCAGTCCTGTGTGGAGGCGGGGATTTGCCAGGAGGTCAAACACCTGCTTTGTCAGGCGGAACAGGCAGATGTGGCAATGGCACCGGCCGCCGACATGTTTGAAATCGGCGCCAGGGTCCAGGTATTGAAGCGGGGAACCCTGTTTCCGGTCAGGGCGGAAAAACTCTACCAGTTGTACAAAACCCACGATTGTTTTGAAGAGATCGATGAAAAATCCCGGCAGGAGATTGAAGATAAAATTCTGAAGACCGGGTTTGAACAGGCCTGGCAATCCACCCTGGCTTTTTTCGAATCCCTGGGGAATGCCAGGGAAATCCAACGGGGACAGACAGATGCCAAATATAAAATGGCATTGGTATTCAGATCCTATCTGGGCCAGTCCTCACGCTGGGCAATCAATGGCGTTGCCCAGCGGAAAATGGATTACCAAATCTGGTGCGGCCCCTCCATCGGCGCCTTCAACCAATGGGTCAAAGGCAGCTTTCTTGAGGGCCCTGAAAACAGAAAAACCGCAGAAGTGGCATTAAATCTTTTGTTGGGTGCCTGCCTGTGCACACGGACCGCTTTCCTCCGTGCCCAGGGCATTGAACTGCCATTGGAGTTGACCGCGTTTAAACCCTTGCCAAAACAAGCGCTTTTGGCCCTGATTTCAGGAGACACCTGATTGTAAAACTTTTGTCAAAACCCTTGTCAATGGATGATTTACCCCATTTCCAATAGTATATTGCCCTATCACTTTACACTTAACTTTGGTTGAAAAAATTACATCCATGAAAGAGACTGACAAAAACGCAAATGCCAATGCTATTGCCATCATTGGAATGGGATGTATCTTCCCGAAATCCAGCAATCTCAAAGAGTACTGGCATCTTCTTTTCAATGGAATAGATGCAATTGAGAAGATCCCGGACAGCACCCATTGGAAATTAAAAGAATATTTTAACCAGGATCCTGCAACCCCGGATCATACCTATTGCACCCGGGGTGGATTTATACCGGAAATTGCCTTTGATCCCCTGGGTTACGGCATTCCGCCCAATAACCTTTCGGCAACGGATACCTCCCAGCTTCTGGGGCTGGAAGTCGCCAGGATGGCCCTTGAGGATGCCGGTTATCCGCCCAGCCATTCCTATCTAACCCAAAAGACCGTCAATGTGATTCTGGGGGTTACCGGCACCCAGGAGCTTGTTATCCCCCTTGGAGCAAGACTGGGCCATCCCATCTGGAAAAAAGCCCTGGAAGATGCCGGTATTGATTCTTCCAAAAAAGAAGAGATCATCCACAGGATCCAGAATGCCTATGTGCCCTGGCAGGAAAATTCTTTTCCCGGTCTTCTGGGCAATGTGGTGGCCGGCAGAATTGCCAATCGGTTGAACCTGTCCGGCACCAACACGGTCAGTGATTCCGCCTGTGCAAGTTCCCTTTCCGCCATTCACATGGCCATCATGGAGCTGTTGTCCCACAGGTGCGATATGTCCATTACCGGTGGGGTGGATACCTTAAACGATATTTTCATGCACATGTGTTTTTCAAAGACCGGTGTTTTGTCCCACACCAGTGATGTCAGGCCGTTTTCAAAGGATGCCGACGGGACGGTACTGGGGGAGGGCATTGGTATGCTGGTCCTCAAGCGCCTGGAAGATGCCAGACAGGACAATGACAGGATTTATGCCCTCATTAAGGGAATGGGAACCGCAAGTGACGGCAGGACCTCTGCCATTTACGCTCCGGAAGCAAAGGGGCAATTAAAGGCATTGCGCCAGGCCTATGACCTTGCAGGTGTCCATCCGTCCACAGTGGAACTGATTGAAGCCCACGGCACCGGCACAAGGGTGGGCGATAGGGTGGAATTTACGGCATTAAACGCCTGCTTTGGCCATCAGGATTCAAGCAAGGCACCCCGAAATACAACGGCCCTGGGGTCGGTCAAATCCATGATCGGCCACACAAAGGCAGCCGCAGGTGCCGCAGGTATCATTAAAACCGCCCTGGCCCTGTATAACAAAGTAATCCCCCCCACATTAAAAGCCGACACGCCTGATCCGGATCTGGATATCAACGCCTCTGCCTTTTATCTCAATTCCCAGTCCAAACCCTGGTTGCCCGTCCCCGATGGAAGTCACCCCAGACGTTCAGGCGTCAGCGCGTTTGGGTTTGGGGGCAGCAATTTCCATGCGGTTCTGGAAGAATATGACCCGGTCAAATCCCATGTGTCCTGGGATGGTTCTGTCCAGATTTTTGCCTTTTCCTCCCACACGAAAGACGATCTTTTGCGCAAGGTCCAGGGTCTGGAAAAAACGGTCCGGGCCCTTGGGGATCAAGATTCAGGAGAAAAAAGCCTGGCCATTGCCTGGCAGGCCTTTGCGTCCAGACAGCACTTTTCCCATGAAGACGAATTCAGGCTTTTAATGGTCTTAAACAAGGCGGACGACCTTTTTGACCTGATCCAGAAAGCCCGTCTCACCATCACGGAAGATGCCGTCCCCAAGGGGCCTGTATTTTTTGAAACAGGGAAACCAAAGGGCAAACTGGGGTTTTTGTTTCCCGGCCAGGGCAGCCAGTACACCCACATGGGGAAAACCCTTTCTTCCGTATTTCCCGAAGCCATGGCGGCACTGTCCCTTGCCCAAAGCTGTTTTCAGGAGGAGAACAAGGAGGGCGCCTTCAAATCGCTGAACACCTATATTTTCCCGCCCCCCGACCACCTGCAGGATAATAATAAATCCGAAGAAGAGCTGCGGCTTACCCATATTGCCCAGCCGGCGCTCGGGGCTGTTTGCCTGGGGATGACGGATATATTAAGCCGCTTCAAGGTAGCCCCTGCCATGGCCTGCGGCCATAGCTTCGGAGAAGTGTCCGCCCTTTACGCCGCCGGCTGGATAACGGCAAAACCCTTTTTGCAATTGGCCGTAGCCAGGGGCAGATACATGGCCGCCGCTAAAAACGGGAATGCGGATTCCGGCAGCATGCTGGCTGTCCAGGCCCCCATAAAAGAGATTTCCGCCCTGATTGCAGATGAAACCCTTGACCTTGTTCTTGCCAATAAAAACAGCCCCACCCAGGGAGTTCTTTCCGGACAGACCCTTGAAATTGACAGGGCGCAGATCCTGTGCAAACAAAAAAAGATGCGGGCCATAAAGCTTCCGGTTGCCGCTGCGTTCCACAGCCGGCTGGTTGAAAACGCAGCCGCCCCCTTCAAGGTCTATGTTGGCAATCAGGTTTTAAGTCCCACCCAAATTCAGGTCTTGTCCAATACGACCGGTTCCTTTTATCCGGAAGATCAGGCCGGGATTAAGGATATTCTCGGCAATCAGCTCATGCAGCCGGTCAATTTTATTGACAACATCGAACAGATGCACCGGAACGGCGTTTCCACCTTTGTTGAAATCGGCCCCAAATCGGTCCTTACTGGGCTTGCAAAATCAATCCTGAAAGACAAAAATATAACGGCGATTTCCCTGGATGCGTCTGCCGGGAAAAAATCAGGTCTTGAAGACCTTGCACTGGTATTGTGCAAGCTTTCCGCCAATGGCTTTTTTGTTGACCTGACCCAATGGGAGGAACCTGTGGAACCGCCCCGGGCAAAAAAGATGCGCGTACTGCTCTCCGGGGCCAATCCAAAGCCGCCCCAAAAACAAGAGACCTTGTACCCGACAACACCGCTTCCAGCAAATGAACCCCCCAAAGCAGAACAGACCAGGCCGGAAACAAAACCGCCTGTCTTAGAAGGATCCGATATGAGATCAGCGTTCCATGAAAATCAGACAACCGCACCCACGCCCCCTTCTTCCGAAGCCATACACCTTATTCACAAGGGGCTTGAGGCCATGCAGCAACTTCAGTCACAAACGGCCCGGGCCCATGAAAAATTTTTGGAAACCCAGACACAGGCCAGCAAAACCCTGGCAAGCATGATGGAGCAAACCCGGAGTTTTATCGGCTATTTGCCGACGGCACCTGGAATAGAGGTCCCGGAGCCTTCCATTTCAGCTGCTGTATCCCAGGAGTCGGTTGTCCTGAATCCAATATTGCCAGGGACCGGGGCCGCATCAATTCACGCCCTTGAAAAAAAAGAGCCGGCTGCCCAGGAGATTGGAACGGAAGATGTTCCTGAAAAACCGATCCAACCCGCCCTGCCGGCAGGCAAACCCGATATTCAGGGTCCTGCCGTATCTGCCGGGGCTTTACCTGTCCGGCAGATTTTGTTTGAAATCGTGGCCCGGTTGACCGGTTTTCCAGTGGAAATGCTGGAACCGCAAATGGATATTGAATCGGATCTGGGCATTGATTCCATTAAAAAAGTTGAAATTATTTCCGAGCTCGAACGGCAGATTCCCGATGGGAACGCTCTGACCACCGACCATATGGGGTCTGTAAAAACCCTGGAGGATATCTGCCGTGCCATTGAGCCCGAAATGACATCCGCTGAAACAGCCCCCCTGGCGGAGATTTCAATGCCCCGGGATGCCGCCTCTTCTTCCCTGGACCTCCCGGGAAAAATTTTTACCGTCCTTGTGGACACCATCAGTGAACTGACCGGTTTTCCGGTGGAAATGCTGGAACCGGGTATGAACCTGGAATCCGACTTGGGTGTTGATTCCATAAAACGGGTGGAAATTTTGTCAAAACTGGAACAGGAACTGGCCGATATCAATACCATTTCGTCGGACGACATGGCCGGCCTGAAAACCATCCAGGACATTGTCCGGTTTCTCACACCTGACAGCCCGGCAATTGTCGAAAAGACGGATAAAAAAAAAACTTCAGCCAATGCGAACGCTGAAAATTTAGACCCGTTTGGTGCTGAATCTGCTAAAACCGAGGTTGTACGCCAGGAAATTGTCCTAAAAGCGTTTCCCACCAACCAGATTCGCTTCTACAACGGGGCAAAAATTGAAGTGTCTTCCCGGAAAAGGGTCTATTTGACCCGGGACAGGCACAAAATAGCGGCCCGCTTCAAACAGGAATTTGAGACCCTGGGAATTCCGGCCACATTGATAGATATCGGCCCGGACAATATTCCGGACCTGCCAGATGCAGCCGGTATTGTGATTATACCCGATTCGTTCGCCCATCCGGACAGCAAAACCGCAAAAGCCTTTTTGAAGGCTGCTTTTTGTCTGGCCCAAAAAAACGGCCCCCATCTGTTAGCTTCGGGCGCTGAAAAAGGGGCCTTTTTTGCAACCTTAAGCTTTATGGGCGGCGGGTTTGCATTCAATGCCCCCTCATTTTCGGCAAGTCCTGTTTACGGCGGCCTTGCAGGCCTTGCGAAAACAGCCGCCCTTGAATGGAAAAACGTGTTGTGCAGGGCACTGGACATGCCGGACTCTGCGGCCAGGTGTATTGAAAATTCAGAAGCCGCCGTCTCCTTAATGATGACCCATGGTGCCGTTGAAATGGGATTGGACGGGGACAATTGTAATATTCCGACCCTTGAAAAAAAAGCGATTGCCGAAGGCCGTGTTGACCTTTGCGCCGGGGATGTGGTGGTCATCACGGGCGGCGCTAAAGGCGTCACGGCAGAATGTGCCGTTGCGCTTGCCCGGGCCTGTTCCCCCAAAATTATCCTTGTGGGCCGCTCGCCTGAACCTTTCAAGGAACCTGCCTGGATCCAGGATGTTGTTGAGCCCGGTGATATGAAAAAGCAAATCTTGGCGCATGGATTCCCTGACCAGAAACCCAAACCCGCAGATATTGAGCGGCAATACCAGGCCTTTTTGTCCAATCGGTCAATTCAGACCAATATGGCGCGTATAAGGGCCTGTGGCTCTCCGGTTAGATATTTTTCAGCCGACATCCGGAATCCCGGGGAAATTGAGCAGATTTTTTCACAGGTCCGCAGGGAATTTGCCGGAATATCCGCCATTATTCACGGTGCAGGGGTCCTGGAAGACAAATTGATTTTTGACAAACGCCTTGATCAGTTTGACCGGGTTTTCGACACCAAGGTCCTAGGCCTTGATGCCCTGGTAAACGCCTCCAAACAGGATCCGATTAAATATTTTGTTTTGTTCTCATCCATTGCAGCCCGGACCGGTAATCCCGGCCAGTGCGACTATGCCATGGCCAATGAAGTTCTGAACAAAACCGCCCGGAAACTGGCCCTTGAAAATTCTGATTGCCGTTTTTTGTCCATAAACTGGGGTCCCTGGGCAGGCGGCATGGTGGATGA
>JAHIVS010000543.1 GCA_018816605.1 Pseudomonadota bacterium | reverse complement strand
CAAAAGATAGCCTGGGGCAATCATTGTTATGCCTGTACGGCCGGAAGCGGCTTCACCTGAGGCGGCTCCATTGCGGCTCCCGGTTAGGGAGCCTGGAGTTTGTATTTTTCTGGGTTCGGGTGCAGCGTTGTTAAGCGGAAAATGCTGTTATCCTGTAAAATCAGCGCCATCCCAGGCATCATGGGCAAAAAGTCGGGCAGCCGGGGTCAGCTGGTGGAGGGCATCAATTGCCATCAGGGCTACGGCATTGGTCCATGAAATTTTCTCTTCAGGCCAGATAACCATATCCGGATAGGTATAACCGCACCAGAATGTTTTATCGGTATAGACCCGGTTCTGGATCCAGGAAAAAACAATACAGGCCTTTTGTTTCTGCCCCATGGCATGGAGGGCCAGGACCAGTTCTGATGTCTCTGCAATCGTTACCCAGGGCTGATCTGAAACACAGCGGGAGCCCTGGCCCTCAATTATGTATTTGTTCCAGTATTTTTCCATGCGGGCTTCAGCCTTTTTCCCGGTGAGAGCACCGCTGAGGACAGGATAAAACCAATACATGGAAAATCTAGATTTGCTCACATTGTATATATGAATATTCTCCCGGATGGATTTGCCCAGCCTCTCAAATCCTTTTTCCCAGCGGTCTTTTTTTTCCCCCCGCACCGAAGCCAGGGCCAGAGCACATTTGAGACTCATGAAAATGGAGCTGGAACTGGCCAGCAGGGACATGGGATCGATGTTTCCTTCCGGACTCCTTGCCCAGTAAATTTCCCCGGAAGGGTTCTGGAGATCCAGGGCAAACTCGATTCCCTTGACCATTGTCGGCCAGAACAGCTCAACCAGGTGGCAATCCCGGGTGATCAGATAAGAATGGAACAGCCCCACGGCGATATAGCATGCCATATGGCTTTCACAGGTTCTGTCCTTGGGGGTGCCGTCCACGTAGGAAGAGAACCAGGAACCATCCGGATTTTGATTGGCGGCAAGCCATTGAAACGCTGCCCTGGCCTCCCTGTGAAACCCCCCGACATTTAAGCCCATGATGGATTCAACCAGATCCCAGGGATCGGTTTTGCCGGCCACATGCCACGGGATATCGCCACTTTTTTTCTGAAGTCCTGCAATCATACCGGCAACCGGGGCAATGTTCAGATGAGAAACGGGGTGTTTTTTAGCAGATGTTCGGGACATTGAAATCTCTTAATTTATGGTTGACTGAAAAGTTTAATAAAAACTTGTGACCCAATTCGGTACCCCCTGATTTTTAACAAGGATCGAAACACTTCATCTGCATGATTTTCATATCATCAGGGTCCAAGCAATCGAACGCCAAATCCGATGAGCAGATATCTGAAATAAAATGATAATTTTCAATAGCTTGAATCTGAGATCAAACGAATACCCCTTGACAATTGGCATAATATCCCGTTAGTAGAAAGCGTTCCCGGTATTTGTTCCCTTTGACGTGAAAGATGAAAAAAGACATGACGCCGATCTCCTTTGGATTAAATTTAAAAATGCCATCTAGGTTGCAAAAAAGGGCCCAATTTGATTTGTGTTTAAATACAATCGGTTAAAAGTCTTCTCATTTTGAAACATGATATGTGACACTGTTTTTTGCAAATATGATGCTTTTCTGTTTTTTTTATCATATTTGATATTTTGGTTTCATTCGGACTTTTTGGAAGCAGGGATATAACGGTTATTTTTTAATTTTATCAGACATAACAGATTCAGGAGAGGTATGATGATCAATGAAAACCACTTTTTCCGTGAAGCGACATTGCATATTTGCGGTTCGGTTGAAATAGAAAAAGCCTTGTCAGCCTGTTACAATTACTTGAGCTCCATACTCTTTATAGACTATATTTATTTACATTTTATTGAATTGGAGCAAAAGCGGGGTACCGTATTTGCTATGGCCGATCGTCACGGTGGCCGCCGAAAAAACATTCGATTTGATCACCCTGCAAAAATATGGGATTTTATAGGGGATGGTACCCAGATACCCGAAAAGAGACTCCTCAATCGAGCCGATCAAGACCCCTTGGGAAAACAAATGCTTCAGGTCATCGGTATCCAGGAGAAAATATCAATCATGACGCTGCGGCTTTCCTTGGACAACCGAGAGGTGGGCGTAGTCGGATTCGGTGCAAAAGGGTGGGATCGTTTTACAAAGGAGGACCTGGGCCTACTGGGGTTGCTGACAACACCCTTTGCCATCGCTTTCTCAAATTGCAGACGATACCTGGAGCTTTTGGAATTGAAAAATCGTTTTGCTGATGATGCGGTCTATCTGCAAAATGAGCTGCGCTCTCAAAACAGCCATGAGGTCGTGGGTGCCGACTTTGGTCTCCATCAGGTGATGCAGCAGGTCCGGCAGGTTGCTTCACGATCCAGCTCGGTTTTATTACTGGGGGAAACCGGTGTTGGAAAAGAGGTGATTGCAAATGCCCTGCACAATAGTTCCCAGAGAAGGAAAGGACCCTTTATTAAGGTAAATTGTGGCGCTATTCCCGAAACCCTCATTGACAGCGAGCTGTTTGGCCATGAACGCGGGGCTTTTACCGGAGCATTGGAAAAGCGTCGTGGTCGGTTTGAAAGGGCACATGGTGGGACTATTTTTCTGGATGAAATCGGAGAACTGCCGATTCCGGCCCAAATAAGATTGTTGCGTGTTTTACAGGAAATGGAGTTTGAGCCGGTCGGGGCAAGCCAGAGCATCAAAGTGGATATCCGGGTTATTGCTGCCACGAATCGTGATCTTGAAACATTGATCGAAGAAGGTCGTTTTCGAAGAGATCTTTACTTCAGGCTTATGGTATTTCCGATCCAGATTCCACCCTTGAGGGAAAGAAAATGTGATATTCCGGCTTTGATCCAGCATTTTATCCTGAAAAATTTCCGTGCATCGGAAGATGAGGATTACCCGACACTGGCATCGGGGGCTTTAAAAAAACTGACCAGCTATGATTGGCCCGGTAATGTTCGTGAATTGGAAAACGCAGTGGAACGGGAGATGATTATTTCCAGGGGTAAACTGCTGCAATTTTATGATCTTGGAACAGCAATCCACCGGCCTCGCCCGGAAGCCGTCTTCATTACGAACCACAGCCAGCTCCGGCTGAACGATGTTTTGGCAAACCATATAAAACGCGTCCTCGATATTGCCAAGGGGAAAGTCAGTGGCCCCGACGGAGCTGCGGAACTGCTGGATGTTAATCCTGCGACATTGCGGCATCGGATGAAAAAACTAAATATTGCTTTTGGACGAGGTGTGAACCCAATTTAGAAAAATCCATTTTTTAATGGGCAATTGCCGGCCCAGGCTTTAGTTGACTGTTAAGGGCCCAGGAAAACCGGGTTTTTTCCCCCAAGACGTTTATCCTTATAAATCCTTTTGTGATGAGATCCTTAATGGCGGACTCCGTAAAAACATAATCCAGACCTGTCAGTGTGGCCATGTGTCCGGAAAGTTCCTTGAGCGCTGTATCCGGACCTGTATGGAAAGCCGGGTGGTGTTCAAGAATGTCCTGGGTCAAAAGTTTGAAAATCATTTCCATGCGATGGTAGCCCTCCACCTGAATCTGTTCCTGGGGGGTTGCTGTTTTGTTCTCATATTTTACCGTCAGGGCTTCCCAGTCTTTCCGATGCTGTTCATAGGCATCATGGATAAATTCATCCATCTGTTCAGGGGTCAGGGCAGATGTTCTGACAATGGACCTGTTGGCATTGTACTGGTCCCAGTCCTGGGTAAGGATTTCAAGGTCATAGTCGGCAATATCCTCCCGGACGGCTGTTCCGGGAAAAGGAGACAGAAAATGAAAGCCAGACTCGATCTCCAGCTCGTTTTGCAGTTTCCGGGAATCGTTCATGGTTTCATAGGTCTCTCCGGGAAGCCCGACCATAAACGAAGCATGTCCCCTTATGCCCGCCTCCTTGCAGGCTTTGGCAGCTTTTTTTGCCTGGGCGATGGTGATACCTTTCTTCACGCGCTTGAGCATCTCAGGATTGCCGGATTCGATGCCGAAACTGACGGAATGGCAGCCTGCACTTTTCATCAGTTTCAGGGTCTGGGTATCCACGGTATTCACCCTGGAAAAGGCACTCCATGAAACCTTCAGTTTTCGTTTCACAAGTTCATTGCAAAATTGACCCACCCGGCGTTTACTTGCAGTAAACAGATCATCGGCAATATTAATAAAAGAAATTCCCATGGCGCACAATCCCTCTATTTCGTCGGCAATACGGCCGGCAGAACGAAATCGAACCTTTTGACCCACCATGCGGCGACCAAGGCAAAAGATGCAATGGTTGGGGCATCCCCTGCTGGTGATGATGCTGACTGGAAATCCCAGGGCCTGATACCGGGCCATGGGCAGGAGATGGCGTGCCGGCAGGGGCAGCGAATCAAGGTTTTGGATAAAGGGACGCGGGGCCGTTGTCAGGATCCGTTCCCTGTCTTTGAAAACAATTCCCGGAATACCGGACCATTTTTCCCGGCGGTGAATCACCTTGAGCAGCTCCTGAACGGTGGCTTCGCCCTCCCCCTTGACAATGATGTCGATCTGGGGGCAAAGAGCCAGGGTGTTTTCGCTGTCAAAGGAGACATGGGGGCCTCCCATGAGTGTGATGACCTTGGGGAAGGTCTGCTTTACCAGGCCAAGGATATCGGCTGCCCTGTTAAAGTTCATGGTAACAGAATTGATACCCACAATATCCGGATCAAAGGCCTTTAATTCCGCTGTGAGTTTTTTTTTTGAATATCCCCGAACAATAAAGTCAAGAATTGTTACTTCTGCGCCGGCAGTTTCACAGGCAGCAGCAATGTAGGTCAACCCCAAAGGCGGTGACGGGGCCTCTTCCAAAGGGTAAGGCGGAGCAATCAGCGCTATTCTCATTCAGATATTCCTTTGGTTCCGTGACAGGGCAATTATGATCCACAGAATCGAAAATAGTATCGGTTTTATTTTTTCTTGGGGCAGCTTGCCCCGTCCCAACACAGGCAAAATAAATTCTATCCATGTCGGGACGGGCATTGTCAAGCAGAATAAAACAAAAAACCTGACTTTTTCATCATTCAGGGGTGTTGTATCCGATGATTGCTTTTATCTCTAGATATTCTTCCAAACCATATGAACTTCGTTCTCGGCCGATACCCGATTGCTTGAATCCACCGGCAGGGGCATTGATATCAAAGTCGGCACCGTTGATGAACACCTGGCCCGTGCGTATCTGCCTTGCCACCTTTTTTGCACGGTCAGCATCCGCTGACCATACAGAACCGGACAGGCCGTATATGCTGTTGTTAGCAATTTCTACGGCTTCACTTTCACTGTGGTAGGGTATAATGCAGATTACCGGTCCAAAGATCTCTTCCTTGGCAATGGTCATCTCCGGTTTGACATTGGCAAAGACCGTCGGTTTGACATAATATCCTGTTTTCAGGTTTTCCGGTTTTTCCGGTCCACCGGTGACCAGGGTGGCGCCCTCTTCGATACCCTTTGCAATATAATTGCGCACCGAGTCTTGCTGGTGGACATCGATCATGGGCCCCAGGTACGTCCCTTCAGCAAACGCATCTCCCATGGTCATCGATTCAACCGTGGCCTTTGCGAGCGCAATCACTTGTTCCTGATTTTCTGCCGGGACAATCATTCGTGATAGGGAGATACAGGTTTGCCCGGAATTTAAAAAACAATTGTAAACCCCCTTGGCCACTGCCGTCGGAAAATCCGTATCGTCCAGAAGGATATTGGCGGATTTCCCACCGAGCTCCAGGGTGACCCTTTTGACGGTTTCAGCCGCTGCCTGGGATACCAGAACCCCGGATCTTGTTGAGCCGGTCAGGGATACGAGATCTATATCAGGATGGGATGAGAGTGCCCTTCCAACCTTGGAACCGCTTCCGGGTACAAGATTGAATACGCCAGGGGGGAGGCCGATTTCCGCCATTATTTCCGCTAGCAAAAATGCGTTTAAAGGGGCCAGCTGACTGGGTTTTAACACCATTGTGCAACCTGCGGCCAATGCCGGCGCCACTTTTCCGATAATCTGGTGCAGGGGATAGTTCCAGGGGGTAATAAAGCCGCAGACCCCGACGGGTTCCTTCACGATCAAGGTTGTGCCCATGGATTCCTCAAAGACAAAATTTTCGAGAATTTCTACAAAACTCTTTGACACGGCGATGGGCAAACCCGCCTGGATCATCCTTGACCAGGGAGACGGCATCCCCATTTCCCGGGAAATGGTGTCACCGATTTCGTTCTGACGGGCGGCCATTGCATCGGAAAGTTTTGAAAGCCACTGGGCCCTTTGGGAAATCGGTGTTCCTGACCAGTCCGGCAGGGCTTTCCTGGCTGCTGCCACAGCCAGGTCAACATCCTGTTCATTGCCCATGGTTACCCGGGCAATGACCGCTTCCGTGCATGGATTGACCACGTCAACCGATTCTGTGCCGAACGGGGATACCCATTGTCCGTTAATATAAAATTTATCGTATACGTTCATGTTTCCTCCATGTTGTCTGGATTATTTTCTCAGTTGGTCCGGTAAGATAAAAAATCCCAAGGGTATTGGGTTGAAAAAGAACCCATGTCTGATTCTTATTTTTCATAGGCCTGTTGAAGCCATCCAAGGATCTCTTCTTTTGTGGGTTTTTGAGGTGCCAGCATACACCAGATTCCAGAGGTGGTATGATGTACGATCTCTTCTCCGTCAGACAAATTTAGTCCCATTTCTTTTAATGTGGGGACACCACATGCTTTATAAAATTCCTTGATGGCCTGTTTTACGTCGCTGCCGATCTCGGACGGGCTTTTCCCGGCCACGTCCAGGCCCATCAGGGATGCCAGTTTGCGGATTTGGGTAGGGAAGTGGCCAGCAAGGAAATGAACATTATACGGGATTATTGAGGCACACAAAAATCCGTGGTTGTGAATATCGGATACCTCTCCAATGGCATGCCCTATGGTGTGACCCAAACTTAACCCCCCATTTGCGCCAAGGATTGATAAAAATGCCGCATAGGCCATGTCCGACCGTGCCTGTATATTGTTGCCGTCTTTAATGGAAGGCACCAGGCTTTTGAGGACAAGCCCAATGGCGGTAAACGAGAAGGACTCCCGCATGGGGGATGGCGTGAACAATGCCAATCCTCCCATTAACCCTTCCACGGCATGGGAAAAGGCGTCCAGGCCTGTGGATGCCGTAATGTGCGGGGGAAGGCCCTTCATGAGTGCCGGATCGATAATGGCGATGTCCGGCTGCAAATCAGGGGACATCACCGACATTTTGATTTTAATTTCTTTATCGGTCACCACGGAGGAGGGAGATACCTCACTGCCTGTACCGGCTGTGGTGGGCAGGACGAGCAAGGGGTTTAAAGGATTGTCAAACGGCAATATTTTCAATCCGTTCAGGTTAATAGCATGGTCTTTGAGACTTCCCGGGTTACCCAGGTTCGCATTTACGGCCTTGGCTGTGTCAATGGAACTTCCCCCGCCTATGGCCACAAAGGCATCCGGTTTTGTATGCTTTGCAATGCCGGTGCATTCTTCTATGACTTCCATGGGCGGATCCGGTAATACCCCGCCGTATTGAATGACCTTAATCCCGGCACCTTCAAGATTTTCCAGTATGGGGCCAACAATTCCTGCATCCAACACGCCCTTGTCAAAAATGCACATCACCTTCTTTGCGCCAGTCGCAGCTGCTTTTTCTCCAACTTGTCCGGAACACCCTTCACCAATGATGATCTTTGTCGATAAACTAAACTCGTAGGCCATACAATCTCCTTTGGGTTAATTTTAAAAAAACACATCATGAAAACCGAAGAACACTCTCATGGATAGCAAGAAGCAGGCCAATAAAATTTTATAATAAATACAAGATATTAGAGTCTATTGTATTTTAAAACATGATATTTGATATTTTTTTTTGCATATGCGGCGATTCGCAATATTATGTGTCATATGTGATGTTTTGGGTGGGCTCTTTGAAAAAACAGTGTTGGATAAATGCGGATTTTTCCAAAATGAAATCCAGGATTCCCAGGTGAAACAAAAGCGCCTGAAAAGGAGTTCCGATACCAGGAAGCATTCCTGCTGGTGGTGACTTCCAAGTCGGTTGTCTGGGACGTCACACAAATCTCGAAAGCCCATTTTTGTTTATCACCGAGATTCTTTAAAAAACTTCAGCATCGCGTTAAAGGTGAAGGGCATAGCGTTTATTGTCAATTTCAAGGGTGGTTTTGGTGTAGGTGAGCTTGTTAATGATCTGACCGTCCTTAAAATGAATTACATCTACCCCTTTTCTTATTTCCTGCTTGTCTTCAAATCCGGGCTCCATGGAAGGCCATTCAAGCAGCCAGCGATAGGCTGCCTTTTGAACCTGCTCATCCACAAAGGTTTCTGCCTCCAGAAATCTGAAATTGCCGTGGTTTTCAAACCAGGCAGTCCAGACCTTTCTCAGGTTTTTTTTCCCTTTGACATAGGCGCCGGTCCAGTTTTCAAAAAAAATATCCTCATGGAAAAGATCCATGACCTTGTCCAGGTCGTATTTGCTCCAGGCCAACTGCCAGTCCTGAAGTTTTTTTTTGATTTCATCGCGCGAAAGCTTCATCAGACACTCCTTTCCGGTAAAATCCCATTTTTTGTTCATTGGGTATCGGGTACCAGGTGTTTTTAAAACCGACACACCGTTTTTGCTGGGGTTTAAAGGGTCTGTTCTGTTATACTATTTTTTTAAAGGATTGGGCAATTTTTTTTCTGTTTCCCCTTCCCCTGAATATTCCAGGGGTGGATGAACCATCATGGGCTTGTATCCATTGCCTCTTCAATACAGTTCTTTCCCTTTGCCTTGGCGCGGTAGAGTGCATTGTCTGCCCGCATGACCCAGTCCTTCAGGGTCTCTTTTTCCCGGTACCTTGCAATACCGCAGCTGATGGTGATGGGCGGCGTGTTTTCAGGCGGAAAGGCGTGGGCGTTTTCGTAAAAATCGTGGGTCTGAATTCCCATGCGCAGTCGTTCTGCGATCTGTCTTGTCTGGGAAAGGGTACTGAAAATCAATAGGACAAATTCATCCCCGCCCCAGCGGACAAGCAGATCTTTCTGGCGGATGGTCTGGGCGGCAATCTCTGCAACGGCCTTGATCACGGTATCGCCAAACAGGTGTCCGTAAGTGTCATTGACCTGTTTTAAATGGTCCATATCAAAGAGAACCATACACATATCCACAGGATCCCGGCGGTTGAGGTTGGTCATGTATTTGAATCGCCGCTCAAATTCGTTTCTATTGTATGCCCGGGTCAGTTTGTCAGTATTGGCCATAATCTCCAGCTGCCTTTGAAAATAGTTGATGACCAGAATGGCGAAGATAATGGTGCCAAAGGTGATCACAAGGCTGATGAGAAAATTTTTGATAAATGTATTTTTAATGGACGCAAGTGCCAGTGTTTCATCCTGTTCCACCAGAAGATACCAGCCAAGCTCCGGGATAAACCGGCTGGTCAAGAGAATATGGGCTGTCCTGGAATCGTATTCAAAAAAAGAGGGGGTATCCCTTGAATCAAGGATACGATCGGCAATGGCGCCGAGTCCCGGAATATCAAAGATAGACAGGGTTGTTATCTTTTCTTTGTCCGTGTGTACCTGGATCAATCCGTCCGGGCTGACCATATAGATATCCCGATTGTATTTTTTTTTGTAATAATCCATCAGGGTCGCCACCCTGTCAAAATCAAGGCCAACGCCGACCACCCCCAGGAGCTGGTTGTCATATCCCTCCAGCCGGTGATTGATAAAAATGGTCAGGTGATTGAGTTGGGCCTCGTTGGTGTCCACATTCAGGTCATATTCCACCTTACGCTTTTTGAAATTGAAATACCATGCGTCGTGGCTGTTGTCCTGGCTGATCTTTTTTAAGACCCCGTTGAAATGGTAATAGGTTTTGGTAATATCCGAGACAAAAAACGAAGTGAAAAAATGATATTTGTCCTTGATTTCCATTAAATATTTCTGGATAAGGGCCTGGTCGCCTTCACCCCCGAGAACCCAGTCTTTTAAAAAAGTGTCGTTGGCCATGAGGGAAGAGACAAATATGGGGCGGGTCAGGTCCTTTTGGATTTCAGAATAGATATTGTCCCTGGCAAGGGGGAGGCTGCTTTCAATAATACTGGTTTTTACCGAGCGTTTGGAGGCCTGGTATGAAATTACATTGGTCAGCAGAAAACCGGACAATAGAATGAGGCTGAGGACAAAAATCAGTCGGGTGCGAATAGACAATAAATTCATGACGATCCTGGTATAATGTCATTTGAATCAAAGGCCAGCTTTAACCCGAAGCCGATAAAAATGATGCCGGATGTTTTTTGCAGGACAAGACCGATACGGCGGTTGTTTCTCAATGTATCGGTCATCAGGGCGGCGGTTCGCGTCAGAATCAGGCACCAGATACTGCCGGTAACAAGAAAGGTGGTGCCCAGGACCAGGAAGGGCAATGGTCCCTGAACGGCTGAAGGATTTATAAACTGGGGTAAAAAAGAAAGAAAGAAAAGGGCCACTTTTGGATTTAACACATTGGTGATAACGCCCTGGCGGTAAATTTTAACCAGATCTTCAGAAGAGAACCGGGTCTGGGCAGATTCAAATGCCGTTTTTTTGTCCATCAGGGTTTTAAGTCCCAGAAAGATCAGATATAAAGCACCCGCCCATTTTATCAGCTCAAAGGCCCTGGCAGAGGCGGACAGGATCAATGAGAGCCCAAAGGCAGTTCCCAGTACATGGACCACGCATCCTGTCATGATACCGGCCACCGAGACCAGCCCTGCACGTCGGCCCTGGGCAATGCTGCGTGTCAGAATATACAGCGTATCCACACCCGGTGTCAGGTTGAGGATGATGGCGGCAATAACAAATCCTGTGTAATTCTCAATTCCAAACATGAAAGACCGGTCCTTGGTAAGTTTATTGGTTTTTACTTGGGGTTTTACTTGGGGTCAGGCTTTCTTTATTGCATTTTGTTCAGTCTGATAATGAAATACGGATAAAAAGCACGATAAAAAAGTATGACCCCTTCCTGCAAAAAAAAATATACTCCAGAGAGGCCGCTTAGTCAAACAGTGCATTGATAAACTGTCGGGCATCAAATTCCTGGAGGTCATCAATCCCTTCCCCGACCCCGATATAGGCGACGGGAAGTTTCATGGTGCAGGCAATGGCAGCCACGATTCCGCCCTTTGCGGTTCCATCCAGCTTTGTCAATGCAATCTGGGTTATCCCCACAGCATCGTGGAAGATTTTTGCCTGGGAGATGGCATTCTGGCCGGTGGTGGCATCCAGGACCATCAAGACCTCATGGGGAGCCGAATCCAGGCGTTTGTTCACCGAGCGTTTGATTTTTTTTAATTCTTCCATTAGATTTTTCTGGGTGTGGAGGCGGCCGGCCGTATCAATGAGAACAATGTCCACTTGTCTGGCAATGGAGGCTTCCACGGCATCATAGGCCACGGCGGCCGGATCCGAACCTTCCTTGTGCCGGACAATGTCTGCCCCGGATCTTTCGGCCCATATTTCAACCTGTTCAATGGCGGCAGCCCTGAAGGTGTCGGCAGCAGCAATGAGGACTTTTTTCCCCTGGCGGGTATATTTCATGGCAAGCTTACCCAAAGTGGTGGTTTTTCCGGTTCCATTCACCCCGACCACCATGATCACCCGGGGTTTGGCGGACACGGCTTCCGAAAAGGGAGCAGACAGGTCGGGAAACAAGGCCGTAAGCTCATCCTTTAACACCTGTTTGAGCTCATCGGCAGTGGTGAGGCGCCTGGCTTTTTTGCGGATATGTTCCATCATTCCAAGGGTGACGTCCATGCCAAGATCCGATGTTACCAGCAATTCTTCAAGTTCTTCGAACAGATCTTCGTCAATCTTTTTGGCAGATACAAAAAGTTCATTTATATCTGTATTCAAAACCGCCCGGGTTTTGCTTAATCCACTTTTTAACCGGGAGAATAGGCCGGGCGCCTTTTTTGTTTCAGGTTTTTCTTCGCTGCTTTTTTGGGGCTCTGCGGGTTTTTTTTTGAAAATATTAAAAGCCAATCTTGTATCTCCTTGGGTCCTTAAATTAAATCTGTATTGTCTTTTACCGTTTTCTTCAATGAGAATCAAGCCATGGGACACAAAAGCCCAAGACCGGATAAATGACAATCATGCTTTACATTCTGTTCGCCAACCGATAAAAATAAAAAAAAGAACCATACCGCAAAAGGAAACATGTTCCCATGGTGACACAAATGGATGAAAAAATAGCAGGATTGCAGGATCAGGTTAAGAAACTTTTAACCCAGAAAGACAGCCTGATCAAAGAGCTGGATACCATTGAAGAAAAATATGAGAGCCAGGACCGGCTTTACCGGAAATATTTTCCGGTGATCATTGATATGGTGACAACGGGGGATACCCCCTTTGCAAATGCCTGTAAAGAATTGAGCATTGCCCTGAAAAAAGGGGCCTCTTCCGTTAAAATTGCCTATATTTTTGAACAATTGAAAACCGCCATGATAAAAGAAGGCATCGGACCGGTTGCGGTAAAAAAGAAAAAAGGAATGTTCGGGTCCTTCCTGAAATCTTCAACAGATACCTTTATTGAAGAATTCAAACAGGGATACCATGAAATCGTCAACAATCTAAGGTCCACACTTGAGGCCAAATATACCACAAGGATGGACAATATAGCGGCCAGGATTTTAGATGTGGCCGATACAAAGGACATTGCAGATATCCGGGACAGTATCTTTGCCCTGGTCTTTGTCTATATCTCCGATACCAACCAGGACCGGGAAAAGGTCAATGCCTTTGTCCAGGATGTTGTGGCCAAGATCCTGGATATTGAACAAAAGCTTACCACCTCCTATGACCAGACAAGTTCTCTGTTTTCATCCAATTCAGGGTTTGAGACTATTTTAAGTTCTGAGATGACGGGTCTGCAAAAAACTTCTGATGTGGCGTTCAGCCTGGATGATTTGAAAGTTCAGATTACCCAGCGTCTGGCCTCCATCGAAACAGCGTTGAAGCAGAAACAGGTAAAGGATAAGGCCATTCAGGCCATTGCAGAAAAGAACAGGCACATTTTCAAGTCCGGGTTTACCAAATTAAAGCAGGAATTGAATGAAGCCACAAAATATTCCGAAGAACTTGAACAAAAATTAAATCAGGATCAGCTTACCGGTGCCTTTAACCGGAGGGCCTATGACCAGAAAATTCAAGACGAAATGGATCGTTTCCTGCGGTATGGGACCATGTTCTCCCTGCTGCTGATTGATGCGGATAAGTTCAAGAATATCAATGACCGATACGGTCATGCCATCGGCGACAGATGTCTTCAGGAGATCATCAAAAGAAGCATCCCCCTGCTGCGGCGCAATGACATGCTGGCCCGGTATGGCGGGGAGGAGTTTGTTGTCGTTATGCCGGAAACCGATGCGGCCGGTGCAAAAGAGGCAGCAGAAAAAATCCGCCAGACCATAGAAAAAATTGAGTTTTTATACAAAAACGAGAAGGTAAGGGTTACGGTAAGTATTGGCGTCACCCAGGTGGAAGAAGGGGATAAGACCCATACCCAGATATTTGAGCGGGCGGATATGGCCGTATACAAGGCAAAAGAAAACGGACGGAACCAGGTATCGGTTCATTAAAATAACGATAAAAAAATATGACAATTGATACAGGAGCGGGAATGGGATCTGAGATAGAACTCGATTATTTATTGAATCATCCAATAGCAGAGAATGTGACATCGGACCTAAATATTGAAACAATTGAAAGAAGATCCTTTTCACCGAAAAAGATCCCAATTTTTTCCCAGGGGGTTTCTATATTGGAAGACCAGCCCCAATATAATTTCATCAATGATAAGGAATCGGAAAGGGTTCTCCCGGATATCATTCACAACCAGGTTCAGAAGGTGACCATCAATGGTCAGGTGTCTGAAGCTGAAAAACGTGAGTTTTCAAGAAAACGAAAAATCGGGGTTGTTTTTTCCGGGGGTCCGGCTCCCGGCGGGCACAATGTGATTGCCGGCCTTTATGATGAGGTCAAAAAATACAATGTCGAATCCAAGATATTCGGATTCTTGATGGGGCCGGACGGCCTGGTGGAATCCCGGTATACCCAGATTACCCGGGAGATGGTTGATGCCCACCGGAACATGGGCGGATTTTCCATGTTAAAGACCGGCAGGACAAAAATTGATTCAAAAAAAAAGATGGATCTTTCATTGGAGACCTGCAGGAATCTGGGGCTGGATGCACTGGTGGTTATCGGCGGCGATGATTCAAATACCAATGCTGCCTTCCTTGCCCAGCATTTCAAAGCATCCGGCATTAAGGTCATCGGCGTTCCCAAAACCATTGACGGCGATATCCAGGTAAAAACAGATCAGGGGGAGGTCCTTTGTGCCATTTCCTTTGGCTTTCACAGCGCTGCCCGGGCTTTTTCCCAGAATATCAGCAACCTGGCCAATGACGGAAAATCCACCGTTAAATACTGGCATGTCTGTAAGGTGATGGGCAGGGTGGCAAGTCACCTGACCCTGGAAAGCGCACTCCAGACCCATGCCAATCTCTCGTTGATCGGAGAGGAACTGGCAGAATATGTGGACCAGGACCGTCTGAAGAAGGCAAAAGAAAATAAAACCATTGATTACAATGCCTTTGGCATGACCCTGCGCCATTTGTCCAGGGTCATCTGTGATACCATTGTGCGGCGGGCCGCCTTTGGCAAAAATTACGGCATCATGATTGTTCCCGAAGGCATCCTGGAATTTATCAATGAAATCCAGGTATTTATCATAAAACTCAATAAAATTATCGCCGAGTACAATACCATCCATGACCTGGATTTTCATAGATCCTTTCCCGGCTTGACGGCTAAACTCGATTACCTGCGGCGCATCAGCCAGGGGATGATCGACACGACACCCTTTCCCATCTGGAATCTGCGGGATGATGAATTGTTCAACCAATTGCCGCCCTTTTTCAGGGAAGGGCTTTTGGTCGAGCGGGATCTGCACGGGAATTTTCAGTTTTCCCAGGTTAAAACTGAAAAAATAATCATGGATATGGTCAAAGAATACCTGGGGGTCTTGAAAGAGCAGGGGGTCTATAAAATCGGGATAAAAGCCGAAGAGTACCACGCCATTATGACAGCAGGGCATCTGGACCCGGATTTTTATGGAGCGGCTATTTTCAGGAACCCGGGTGCCCCTTATCTTTTGGTCAAAGAGAATATCATTTCCCAAAAAACCCTGAAGCAGGCACTGGTGTCCACTAAACTTATGGATGGGGAGGAGAGTGTTCCGGCGCCCATTGTTGAGATTTATAAAAAATCAGAGCCCAATTTCAAAATTCAGACCCATTTTTACGGGTATGACGGCAGGGGGTCAGACCCCACCCATTTTGATTGCAATTATACCTATAACCTCGGCATGACCGCTTTCCATCTCCTTGCCGGCAATGCCACCGGTCAGATGGCGGCCATTCGGAATCTGGAGCTTTCCTTTGATCAATGGGAGCCCATTGGCATCCCCATTGCCAAACTCATGCATTTGGAAGAGCGCAAGGGCAAACTGGAGCTGGTGATCGAAAAAAGTCTGGTGGACCTGAATTCAAATGCGTTCAGGGCTTATAAAGCCCTGCGGGAAAAATGGGTGGCTGCGGATCTGGGACCTGACCACTACCGCCAGCCGGGGCCGGTCCGTTTTTCAGGAGAAACCGAGGAAGACAGACCCATCACCCTGGTGCTCAATTCCATTCGGGCTGAAGCAAAAAAAGCGGATGCCGCAGAAATCTGATTTTTCAAGACCCTTTACACCACTTTCGGACTTCGCCGTTTCAGGGCCGGGTCAGGCTTTTTTTATCAATATCTCAGTATCCGACTGAACCAAAAACAGTAAAAAAAGCCGGACCCAGCCCTCCACGCCCTCCAGAACGTATCAAAATCCCCTGATTCCCCTTAACCGTTTTTTTTATTGACAAAAACAAGAAGACCATATAATTGATTCTGAAACAATGGTTTCATGAATAATAGTTTTTTACAACAATTGTTTCATAAAAGAAAGATGTAAAAGGACTCATTAAAATGGAAAAAGAGACTGAAAACCTCTTGGCCAGAATCCAGAAGCTGGGCCAATTAACACCGAGTGAAGCAAAAATCGCTGAATATTTCAGGCGACATTATCCCAAAAGTGCTTTTGAGACAGCAACCCGCATAAGCAGGGAAACAAGTACCAGCAAGGCAACGGTCGTCCGGTTCATATCACGCCTGGGATATTCGAACTATGCAGAATTTCACAGCCAGCTTCAATCAGATATTATGAGTCGGTTAGAATCTCCTGTTGCACGATTTCCCTCCACCAAAAAGAGAGCCGAAGCCTCTGGGTCAGATTTTCTAGGTCTGAATATCTCGCACATTATCAACAATCTCCAGGCAACAGCTACGGGCATCGACAGAAATCAGTTTAATGAAATTTCAAGGCTCCTGGCAAATGAAGAAAGCAAAATATTTATCATTGGCCAAAGGACATCCTACGGACCGGCCCATTCATTGTGGATACTGCTGAGATACCTCAGGAAGGATGTATTTTTAATCAGCGGCCAAGCGTCAACTGTTGTGGAAGAAATAGAAGACGCTAAACCCGAAGATACCCTTGTTGTGATCAGCCATCGCCGATATTCAAGGCAGTCAATTCAAATCGCTGAATACTTCCGGAAAATCGGATCAACAATTATCACGCTGGTAGATATGGATCAAAATCCATATTCTAAATTATCAACGATTCAATTGGTTACGCCCACCTTTGGCTTGAACATGTTCGACAGTACCTGTGCCACCATCGCATTAATTGAGTCACTCATCCTTGAGATTGCCCGTTTACGGGAAGAAAATATTTATGACCGAATTGATTCAACTGAAAAATTGTTTGATCACTTCACGACCTTTTCAAGCTGATGCAACGTACTTTGAAAAAAAGAAAATAAAACTTAAAACAAGAGGGAGTTTGTAAAATGCAAAACACTTTATTGAAAAAGAGTCTTTTCTCATTGATCGCATCCTTGATGCTTTTGTGTACTTTATTTGTGCAGGCGGCACTTGCCGGCAAGTCTGACAACAGTCTGACCTTTGCGTCACAAAAGGAAGTAACCGCAATCGACCCCTATTTTGACACATCCCGTGAAGCCATTGTTCTTTCAATGCATGTTCAAGATGGTTTGGTATATTGGGACCCTGCCACCAATAAATATCTGCCGTTGCTCGCCAAACAATTTAGATGGATCAGCAGTACCATTCTGGAGTTTGACCTCAGAGAGGGAATCTTCTTCCATGACGGTTCCAGTTTTGGGCCGGAAGATGTGCTCTACACCATCAACTTTATCGCCAATGAAGACAATGGCGTTTTAAACTATGGAGACATTAAGTGGCTTAAATCCACTGAACAGGTAGATAAAGACACGGTTCGGATTATATTGGACGAGCCCTTTCCATCCGCCCTGGCATACCTGGCGCTAACCCTGCCGATTTTTCCGGAAAATCACTATGATCCGGCACCGCTCAAAGCGGACGGCAAAAAAGCCTATGCCACGGTTCCGCCAAATGGAACCGGCCCCTACAAGGTGACCGTATTCAAGCCCGGGGAACGGGTTGAAATGATTGAAAATGAAAACTATTTTAAAGACAGCCCCAAGAGCAACCCTTCAATTAAAAAATTAATCTATCGAACCATTGCCGATGACAGCACTCAGATTGCTGAATTAATGTCCGGGGGAATTGAATGGGTCTGGGGTGTTTCGATTGACCAGGCAGCAGGATTAAGTACAATACCCAATTTAACGGTGGTCAATGCACCAACCATGCGAATCAGCTATCTGACATTTGATGTGCAGGGTAAAAGTGGGGAAGAAGCATTTAAAAAATCAGCCGTTCGAAAGGCATTTGGACATGCAATCAACCGAGAGGCAATTGCAAAAAGCTTTATGGGCGCCAACAGTTCTGTTGTCAACAGTGCGTGCCATCCCTCGCAATTCGGGTGTACAGATGATGTTCCGGCCTATGAATATAATCCGGATAAAGCCAGAACGCTTCTCAAGGAAGCCGGATATCCCAATGGTTTTACATTTGATATGTACGGCTATCGTGAAAGAGAGGTAACCGAAGCGGTCATCGGTGATCTTGGAAAAGTTGGCCTTAAAGCAAACATGCGATCCATGAAATATTCCGCTCTCAGGGATTTGATCCGCGAAGGTAAGGTGGGGGTGGCGAACATGACCTGGGGATCAAGCTCCATTCCGGATGTCTCTGCAATAACCAGCTATTTTTTCGGCGGCGGACCGGATGATCCGGCAAATGATCATGAGGTGATGGGGATGCTCAAAGAAGGTGACACCGCTACAGAGCCGTCCGACCGTGAGGTGGCGTATAGGGGTGCACTTCAGAAAATAGCAAATGAAGGTTACTGGATGCCGCTTTTTTCCTATACAAAGAACTACATTTTCTCATCAGACCTTTCTTTTGTGCCCACACCTGACGAATATCCTAGATTTTTCTCAGCACACTGGAAGTAACAAAAATCGTTCGGGCAGCCCCCTGCGGTTTGCCCGAACGGATATCCTTTCTTTAGGAGAAACAAAGTGTTTGCGTTCGCAATTAAACGATTGGGATTGGCTTTGGTGGTTGCGTTTGTGGTTTCTGCAATCAGCTTCAGCCTGATGTTTGTGTCGGGAGATCCGGCCATCGCAATCGCAGGGGAGGGGTCCACCGAGGCTGATATTCAAGTCATTCGAAAAAACTTTGGTTTTGATCAGCCTTTCCATGTCCAATATTGGAAATGGATCAGCCGTGTGGCCAAAGGTGATTTGGGAGAAAGCTTTTACTTTCAAAAACCTGTTGTGGATTTAATTGCTGAACGCATGCCGGTTACAGGCCTTCTTGGCCTTTTGAGTATCTGTTTTGCCCTGACGCTTTCGATTCCGCTGGGCATCATCGCAGCAGTAAAACAAAATACGGTTTTTGATCGGTTTACCCTGGGGCTTGCAACCATTGGCCAGGCAACCCCCAGTTTCTGGCTTGGTTTGATGTTAATCGTGGTATCTTCGGTAAAATTAAGAATATTGCCTGTTTCAGGCTCTTCGAGTCTGTATCATTTTATCTTACCCACCATTGTTTTGGGATACTATGCAACCCCGTCGATGATGCGCCTTACCCGGGCCGGGATGATCGAAGCGCTTCAATCCGATTATATCCGCACTGCCCATTCCAAAGGCCTTCTGCCCCTTTCTATTTTACTCAAACACGCATTCAGGAATGCAATCCTGCCGGTTGTCAGTGTGGCTGCGGTAGAATTTGGGTTCATTTTAGGGGGGTCTGTGGTGGTTGAAAGTGTCTTCTCCCTGCACGGCATTGGTTTTTTGGCCTGGGAGAGTATCAGCCGGAACGACTTCCCAACAATCCAGGCAATTATATTGGTATATGCAATGATCTATGTCGGACTCACGTTTCTGGCGGATCTTTTGAACGCAAAACTTGATCCGAGGCTCCGGGCAACCACATCATGAAAAATACGTATCAAATAGAGGAAATTGCAGGCCCTTCATCGCGTGAAATCATGTTCTCGCGCATTTTAGGGCACAGGGGGCTGATAATCGGGGCTGCCGTGCTATGCGTGATTACAGGTATGGCCATTCTAGCGCCGATTCTAACTTCCCATGACCCCTTTACCCAGGATCTTTCCAACCGGCTGGTTCAACCCTTCTGGGATGAGAAGGGCAGTACGTCCCACATTCTGGGAACAGATGCACTGGGGCGGGATTACCTGACCCGGCTGATTTATGGGGCACGCGTCTCCCTGCTCATCGGTTTCAGCACTGCGTTGGGATCGGGAATCATCGGAACCGTTCTGGGCCTTTTGTCCGGGTATTACGGCGGCCGGGTCGACATGTTGGTCACCTTTATCATTACCACCCGGTTAACCTTGCCGGTTGTTTTGATCGCGCTGGCAGTGGTATCGCTTGTCGGAGGAACGCTGCCGGTTGTGGTTTCGGTTTTGAGTTTGCTTCTCTGGGATCGGTTCGCGGTGGTCATTCGTTCTGCAACCAAACAGATCCGGTCAAAAGAATTCGTCAGCGCTGCTAAAGCCGTCGGATGCAGCACGCCCAGGATACTCTTTGTTGAAATCCTGCCAAACCTTGTGGGCAGCCTTGTGGTAATCGGAAGCCTCGAAGTCGGGCATGCCATCCTTCTGGAGTCTGCGCTCTCTTTTTTAGGACTGGGTGTTCAGCCTCCGACCCCTTCCTGGGGACTCATGGTGGCTGAAGGAAAAGGACTCCTGTTCTTTAAACCCTGGCTGATCACCTTCCCGGGCGTTGCCTTGGCACTTCTGGTGTTATCTTTAAACTTGATTGGTGACGGCATCCGTGATGTAACCGCGTCAAAAGGGATCGAATAAGCATGGTTAATGACAGACCCGAAAATATACTGACGGTGGACAATCTGGTCGTTGATATCCCAACACCCGCGGGTGTTCTGCATGCAGTCCGGGATGTCAGTTTTGGGCTTAAAAAGGGCCGGACACTCGGGATCGTCGGCGAATCCGGATGTGGTAAATCTGTAACGGTCATGGCCATCATTGGTCTTTTGTCTAAAAAAATCAGAGTGACAGCCGAACAGCTAAAATTTTCAGATATGGATTTGCTGGGGTTATCGGGACGTAAATTTGCAGATATCCGCGGCGAGCATATCAGCATGATTTTCCAGGAACCCATGACAGCCCTTAATCCTGTTTATACGATTGGCGAACAATTAACCGAAGGATATCTTCGCCATCGATCTGCCACCAAAGCCAACGCCCGAAATAAAGCACTCCGTCTGCTCGACCGGGTCGGGATAAGCTCGGCAGAACGCCGCCTGAATCAGTATCCCCACGAATTGTCCGGCGGGCTGCGCCAGCGGGTCATGATCGCCATGGCCCTCATGTGTGATCCGGACATCATTATCGCAGATGAACCCACAACCGCTCTCGATGTAACAATACAGGCACAAATCTTATCTTTGCTGTCAGAGCTGCAAAAAGAAACCGGAACGGCCATGATTATCGTCAGTCATGATCTTGGGGTGATTTCACGGGTTGCAGATCATGTTCTGGTGATGTACGCAGGCCGGATCGTTGAAAGCGGCACAGCAGAACAAATTTTCGCCACCCCCACCCACCCGTACACCCAAGGATTATTTTCCTGCATCCCTGTGCCGGGGAAAACACCCAAAGGATCTATGCTTGGCTCAATTCCAGGTGTTGTTCCATCGCTCATAGGGGATCTGAAGGGCTGCATGTTCCGGCCTCGCTGTGATTTGGCAAGTGACCGATGCCTGGCACAAATACCCGCCGTAAATTTTCCGGTACAGCACCATGTCTGGTGCGTTGCTCCGGTCGAGGAATTAAAAGAAAGATCAGAAAAGGTGATGTTATTTTGATAGAGAAAAAAAAATTCCTGTTTGAATTCACCGATATTACCAAAACATATCACGTCCCCCAGGGTCTATTTTCGGCTTCACGTTCTTTGAATGCCTTGCGCAACTTGTCCCTTAACATCCGGCAAGGGGAAGTTCTGGGGCTGGTTGGGGAGTCCGGCTGCGGGAAAAGTACGCTGGCAAAAATCCTTTTAAGGCTGGAGCACCCGACTTCGGGTGAAATCATCTTTTCAGGAAAACCATTTTCCGAGATCAAACGTTCCAAACTCTCTGAGATAGTGCAACCCATTTTTCAAGATCCCTACTCATCCTTGAACCCAAGCAAAACCATTGGTCAGATCATTGAAATGCCCTTGATCGTGCATGGCAATCACGATAAGAAAAATCGCAGGCATCGGGTTCAGAAGATGCTTGAATTAATGGCGCTTCCTTCCAGGATGCTGAATGTCTACCCGGATCAGATGTCCGGCGGCCAGCGACAGAGAGTTGCCATCGCACGCGCACTGATAACCGAGCCGGAAATGATCATCTGTGATGAACCCACCTCTGCACTTGATGTTTCCGTACAGGCACAGGTAGTGAATCTATTAATGTCTTTACAGCAAAAGTTTAAATTAACCTATCTCTTTATTACACATGATCTGGCTGTTGTAGAGCATATCGCAGATCGTGTTGCCGTCATGTATCTTGGGCAAATCGTGGAAGAAGCCATGACAGATGAAATTTTTTCATCACCGAAGCACCCATATACCCAGGCGCTTCTCGGCTCCGTATTGACCCCTGATCCAAGAAAGGCGGCCCCAAAGATTAATCTGGGGGCTGCCTATCCCAATCCCATTGATCTGCCTTGCGGGTGTGCATTCCATCCCAGATGCCCCAAAGCGCTACTGCCAGACTGCAGCGTAATTGCGCCTGACCTGGTCCAGTTTGGGAAAAGAAACGTAATGTGTTCTCAAATAAATTTGAATGAATTAAGGAGTTGAAATGAAAATTGAGCGTGTGGATTTAATGGTTATCAAGACCCCGATTGTCGGACATTTTGAAACCAGCTATGAAAGGGTTTATGAAGAGGAAAAATTATTATTGAAATTTTATACTCCCGATTTTATAGCCTATACCGAATGTGTGTCCGAAACGTCTTTGGGGTATTCCTATGAAACCATCGGCACTTCAATTGAAGTTATAAAGAAGCATCTGCTCCCGGCAATAATGGGAAAAGCGCTTAACGGACCGGAAGATTTCTGGGTGCATTGTGGTCATTTCCGGGGCCATCCAATGGCAAAGGCATCTGTGGAAAATGCGCTCTGGATTTTAAAAGCCCTGGAAAGCAACGTTTCCCTTGCTACGCTTCTGGGCAACCGGAAAGAGACAATTGTCTCAGGCGTGTCCATCGGTATCCAGGACTCCATAGGAGAATTGTTAGATCAGGTCGAAGGCTACCTGTCCCAGGGATATCCCAAAATCAAACTGAAAATAAAACCAGGAGTGGATATCGACTGTATCAGGGCGGTTCGGGATGCTTACCCCGATATCAATCTGATGGTAGATGCGAACAATGCGTATCGTATCGATGATGTTGACGCGTTGAAAGCCATGGATGAGTTCAATCTGTCGATGATTGAACAACCGTTGGCAGCCGATGATATCTATTACCATTCAAAGCTTCAGGCACTGCTGAAAACGCCGGTGTGCCTGGATGAATCGATTCAGGATTCCTACCATGCCAGGATTGCCCTGGAAATGGATGCCTGTCGCATTATTAATATTAAACAAGGCCGTGTGGCAGGGTTGGGCAAAGCAAAAGAAATCCATGATATCTGCGCCCGGGCCGGGGTTGGTGTCTGGTGCGGCGGCATGTTTGAAACCGGTATTGGCCGGGCATTGATCATCGCTCTGGCAGGGCTGGAAAACTTTATTTATCCCAATGATATCTCCGCGTCTGACCGGTACTACCAGGAAGATATCATTGAACAAGGATTTAAACTGAATTCAGACGGAACAATCAATGTGCCCAAGGGGCCGGGACTCGGGGTAGATGTCAACAATGACATTCTGGATACCTATACAATTTATCATGAAGTGATCCGTTTGTGAAGGCTGGCATGATGCAAGATGACATGAGCTTTTCAAACTGGCTGATTGACTTAAGAAGGCATTTTCACATTGAACCGGAAATATCCAGCCAGGAAAAACGAACGACTGAAAAAATCTGTTCCGTGCTCAGGGAGATAGGGGTTCAGCACTCCTGCTTCAATGAATCGTTCGGAGCGCTTGGTCTGATAAAGGGCGGCCATGATGGCCCAACGATCGGATTGCGGGCCGATATCGATGCATTACCGATCCAGGAGCTGAATAATGTCCCCTATCGTTCTAAAAACAAGAATGTCATGCATGCCTGTGGGCATGATGCCCATACCGCAATTATGCTTGGCGTTGCAAAAAAATTGGCTCAGAATGAGATCCGACGGACCTTAAGAGGCAATGTTAAATTTATTTTTCAGCCTGCAGAAGAAAGAATAAATGGTGCGAGGGAAGTGATCCGGCAAGGTGCGCTGGATCATCCGAATGTCGATCGTGTTGTTGCCGGACACATGGATCCAACCCTTGATACCGGCATTGTGGGCGTGTTCAAAGACTACGGCTATGCGGCAGCCGATGGGTTCAGCCTGGTGATAAAGGGGAAAGGCGGACATGGCGGAAGACCGCATGAAACCATAGATCCCATCGTCAGCGGAGCACATTTTGTAACAGCCATTCAAGGCATTGTCGCCCGGAATATCAATCCCATTGAACCTGCGGTGATTTCCATTGGTAAATTCCATTCAGGTAATGCAGGAAATGTTATTCCGGAGATTGCGTGCATAGAAGGAACGGTTCGGACCCATTCCAATGAAATTCGTGAGCAGATCCTTATCCGACTGCAGGAGATCGTCCATGGATTGCAAACGCAATATCGGGTTGAATGTACCTTTGACAGCGTTTTCGAAACCCCGGCCTGCAATTGTGACAGAGAAATCAGCCAGTTTATGTTTCAGAGTGCGGCCAACGTCCTGGGTAAAGACAACATCAAATGGATCCCCCCCACCATGGGGTCTGAAGATTTTGCATTTTATGCAATCGAAAGGCCCAGTGCCATTATCAGATTGGGATGCCGGAACACCTCGAAAAACATTGTGGCTCCGCTGCATTCCCCCTATTTTGATATTGATGAGACGGTTCTTGAAAAAGGGGTAAATATTTTTTGTCAGGCGGTCATATCCTACCTTTCCTAGCAATCGAAAAAATAAAAATGTGCTAATGGATCAGGCTTTCTTTCTTGTATGTTGTTCAGCCTGAGAATGAAAAAAGCACAAGAAAAGAACACCCCCGGCAAAAAATGAATTTTGCCGGGGGTGTGGAAGACGAAAGAAGAAAAATATTTTTTCCCCTCTTCCTGCACATCTTAACTTTTTTATGGTCTGTCCTTATTCAAGCCCGATAAGTCTGAAAAATTTTTTAAAAATTCCCACTTTCCTGATGTGTGCCGGTGAAATAAGGTCTATGGTTCCCAGGGTCTCATTATCCAGCATAAACACCACATCCCCCATTTTCTGACCTGCCTCCACACCCCCTGCAACTTCACGGGGCAGACGAATTTCTTTTTTAACGGCCTCCATTTTTTCCCTTAAAACCGGATAGGAAAAATCAGAGGCAGCCACAGTCT
Organism: Pseudomonadota bacterium; assembly: GCA_018816605.1. The sequence goes on along the minus strand of JAHIVS010000543.1, from coordinate 8,086 downwards.
GCAAGGATTGCGTCTCACCATCGGGCAGGAACACCGCTTCACCGATGTTCTGACCTTTTTGTGCAAGCGTGACCATTTTGTATTTGGCCATGTGGTTTTTAAATTTTTCAATGGCAATGCTGTCTCTGATCCGGGCGCTGGGACTTCCCAAAACCGCAACAATGAGTCTGAGTCCGTCCTTTCTGGCAGTTGCAACTACATTAAACCCAGCTTTTTCATAATATCCTGTCTTGAAGCCATCCGTACCCGGCAGTTTCGCAATGATCTTGTTGTGGTTGCGCATGATAAAGGTACCATTCCTGAAAGGCTCAACCTGAATAGCGGTCCATTCCAGAAGTTTCGGATACTTGAGCAGTTCCCTGGATAACAGCATGAGATCATTGCAGGAACTTATGTCTTGACTTTGACCGGGAGCCGGTGGAAGGCCATGGACGCTGTGGAATTCGGAATCATTCATTCCAAGGCTTTTTGCCTTTTTGTTCATTTCTTCAACAAACGCTTCCACCGTTCCGGATATGTGCTCAGCCACGGCATAAGCTGCATCATTTCCCGAAGCGATCATGATCGCCTTCATGAGCTCTTCCAGAGTAAAAGATTCTCCCTGCTTTAAATAGACCTGACTGCCGCCCATTTTTGATGCAGCACTTGAGATGGATATGATGTCCGTTAATTGATTAGCTCCTGATTCCAGTTTTTCCATGACAATGCATGCCGTCATCAACTTGGTGACGCTGGCCAGGGGATGTTTCAGATTGGGATTTGCTGATTCAAGCACCATACCGGTATTGGCCTCAATCACGAGAAATGCCTGAAACGGTGGTTCATTCTGGGGAGATCTTTTCTGTTCTTTTTTGACGGGAGCAGGGGATGGCTTTTTGAGTTTTTGGGCTTCCTTTGCCAGGGCATTGGAAGAGATTAAACTTGCAAGCAATAAGCACACAAACCATTTTTTCACGATTTGATGTCCTTTCTGTGAGGGTTGATTTTTCAGTTTTGCTAAAGAGATCTGATTTATAAAGAGGGGCACTTTTTTTGTCAATCAAAATATGAAAACAGCTCTTTAATCTATTGACGATTACGCAGGCACCTTAATTTCCCCTGGCTGCTTTTGGCGAAAAACACGCCAAAGTTGCCGCACAAAATCAGCCGGGGAACAGGTGCTTGCGCAACTGCTGCTGGAAAACGCTACAATTTTGGGGATGCAATAAAAAAAGCATTCCCGGCAAAAAATATATTTCTGCCGGGGGTATGGATGACGAAAGACCGCCTTATTTTTTGGGCTGGTAGGAGCACAGGGGCTCTTCTTCAAGATAGCTGCCTGTGGCTTCATAGGCCCGGGCCCGGCATCCGCCGCACACTTTTTTGTATTCGCAGATGCCGCATTTGTTTTCAAGGTTGTTAAAGTCCCTGAGTTCATTGAACACGGCTGAATTTTCCCAGACCTGCCTGAAGGTCTGCTGGGTGATATCTCCGCAGGTGACATCCAGATAACCGCAGGTCTGAACCCGTCCCACATGGGAGATAAAACAAAAACCGGTTCCGGCCAGACATCCTCTTGTGACCGCGTCCAGTCCATGGGATTCAAAGGTGACTTTTTTCCCTTCCGCCTTTGACCGCTGGCGCAGAATTCGATAATAGTGGGGGGCGCAGGTGGCTTTGAGCTGGAGGGGGGTTTTATCCTGCTGGTCGTAGAACCAGTTTAAGGTCTCTTCATATTCTTTGGCATTGATGGCCGAATCGGCAATGTATTTGCCCCGGCCCGTGGGCACCAGAAGAAAAATGTGAAGGGCAACGGCACCCAGGGATTCTGCCAGGGTGAGAATTTTCGGAATTTCATCCAGATTTATTCGGGTGATGGTGGTGTTGATTTGAAATTCAAGGCCGGCTTCCCTGGCGATTTTGATACCCCGGATGGCATCATTAAAGGCATTTTTAAGTCCCCTGAAACCATCATGGGTTTCGGGCGTGGAGCCGTCCAGGCTGATGCTGATGCGTTTGATCCCGCTGGCCTTTAGCTTTTCCACGCTTTCTTTTGTGATCAGGGTGCCATTGGGCGCCATGACCATCCGAAGCCCAATCTTGGTTCCATGGGCGGCAATATCATATATATCCTCACGCAGCAATGGTTCACCGCCGGTCAGAATGATGATGGGGGTTCCCACTTCCCGGATCTGATCCAGGAGCCTGAACGAGGCTTCGGTGGAAAGCTCGTCTTCATAGGGGTGGTCTTCTGCCGCAGTCCGGCAGTGTTTGCATTTTAAATTGCAGCGCCGGGTGGTTTCCCAGGCAACAAGGCGGATGGTATTGGCTTTGGAGGGATGGCCGGGCAGGCCGTGTCCGGCTCCCGGGTGCCCTAGTGAATGGGGATGGTTCATCAGCTGTTCAACTCCCTTGCAACATCAATGGCCGAATAGGTTAATATCAGGTCGGCTCCGGCCCGTTTGATGGAAATAAGGGTTTCCATGATCATGGCCTTTGCATCCGCCCAGCCCATCATTTCACCGGCCTTCATGATGCTGTATTCTCCGCTGACATTATAGGCGGCAATGGGCAGGTCGATTTCCTGCTTCAGGCGGTAGATGATATCCAGGTAGGAAAGAGCGGGTTTCACCATGATGATGTCAGCGCCTTCTTCTATATCCATGGTGGCTTCCCGGATGGCCTCTAGGGAATTGGCCGGGTCCATCTGATAGGTTCTCCTGTCTCCGAACTGTGGAGCAGAACCGGCTGCTTCCCTGAAGGGACCATAAAAGGCCGAAGCATACTTTACAGCATAGGACATGATGGGAATATGGGAAAAACTTTCTTCATCCAGCAAACCCCGGATTTCACCCACCCGTCCGTCCATCATGTCCGAAGGGGCCACCATGTCGGCACCGGCTTGAACATGGGAAAGGGCGGTTCTGGCCAGAAGATCCAGTGAAGCGTCATTGTCGATGATGCCCTTGTCCACGACCCCGCAGTGGCCGTGATCTGTGTAAGCACACAAGCACACATCTGTGATCACCGTGATATCCGGCACCTTTTCCTTGACAGCGGCAACGGCCTTCTGGACGATGCCATCCTTAGCATAGGCCCGGGTGGCAAGGGCATTTTTCTTGTCAGGAACCCCGAAGAGAATAATGGCGGGAACGCCGACTTCCTGGGCCTTCTGAGCAGTTTTAACAATATGGTCGCAGGACAGATGAAACTGGCCCGGCATGGCTTCAATGGGTTTTTTGACACCCTGTCCTTCAACGGCAAACAAGGGCATGATCAAATCATCCCGGGACAGCTTGGTTTCCCGGATCATCCGCCTGAAATTGTCTGTGGCCCTCAGTCGCCTTCCCCTGGCATCTGGAAACAGCATTATGGGTTCTCCTTTTTGATCTCGTCTTTTTTGATTTCCGCATCGGTCAGATAGCATGCAGGATCCGAATCCCAGGGGTCGTTGGCAACCGATTCCGCCCTGGCTCTGAAATTGCCGGCACAGATATCCAGCCAGCGGCAGTCGGCACAACGGCCTTTGACATGCTTTTTCTTTTCCTTCATTTTCATCAAAAATTTGTTTTCAGGATCTGTCCAGATCTGGGAAAAGGGCCGGTCTTTGATATTGCCCAGGATTTTTTCCCGCCAGAACTGGTCCGGGTGGACCTGGCCGTCCCAGGAGATACACCCGATGCCCCGGCCTGAATTGTTGCCCTCATTCATTTCCAGCAGCTCCAGAACTTCTGCAGCCCGTTCCGGGTTTTCCCCCTGGAGGCGCTGGTACAGATAGGGGCCGTCGGCGTGGTTGTCCACGGTGAGAACCTCCTTGGGCAGGTTGCGGTCATGGAGGTCCTTTGTTCTGTCCATGATCAGATCCAGCACCTTGCGTGTCTCTTCATGGGAAAGGTCTTCCTTGGCAATTTCGGATCCCCTGCCGGAATATACCAGATGGTAAAAACAGGCCCTGGGAATGTTCTTTTTTTCCAGCAGATCGAAAATTCCGGGAATATCCTGAACATTGCGTTTGTTGATGGTAAAGCGCAGCCCCACTTTGATGCCTGCTTCCTGGCAGTTGTCAATGGCTTCCATGGCACGCTTGAAAGAGCCGTTCACCCCCCTGAATTTGTCGTGGGTTTCTTCAAGGCCATCCAGGCTGATGCCCACATAGGAAAGACCGATCTCTTTTAAGGCTTTGGCTTTTTCCTTTGTAATCAGGGTCCCGTTGGTGGAGATGACCGCTCTCATGCCTTTGGAAACCGCATATTGTGCATATTCCAGAAGCCTTGGATGAACCAGGGGCTCGCCACCGGAAAAAAGCAGAACAGGGACCCCGAATTGGGCAAGGTCGTCAATCATGGCAATGCTCTGCTCATGGGTCAGTTCATTGTCATAGGAAATGTCTTCGCTTCTGGCATAGCAGTGGACGCATTTTAGGTTACACCGCCGGGTCATATTCCAGACCACCACGGGTTTTTTGTCCTTTGAAAACTGGAGAAGATGGGAGGGCAGTTGGCCTGAGTCCCTTGCGTATCTCAGGGCATCAGAAGGTTCCACGGTTGCGCAATACAGCTTTGAGATTCCAATCATTTTATTTCTTTCCTGATAAGGTCGTTAAGGTAGGTTTCATGGTCTATGAGGGCGGTTTTGGAGAGAAAAAACCTGTTTTTCCCTGTTTTTTCCCGGATGAGATTAAACCCGTCATAAAAATCTTTATAAAGTTTTGATAAAATTTCCTCACTGGTGGCATGGTGGTCTATAAACTGCTGGAGGATAAAATCAATGGCATCTTCTTCAAAAACAATATTCAAATTATAGCTTTTGGACACCTCAAGTTCTATCTCTTTGACCGAGTCGTGGAACCGTTTGATCTGCTTGACGGCATCCTCAATTTCCATGACGTTTCCGGAATAATACTGGGCAACCATCTGGCAGCGAATTTCCGAAAGGGTCAGCCCATGGCGCAGGGAAAAAAGTTTCCAGTTTTCCCTGATATAGTCGGTGATATAGGTTTTCTCGTCTATTTTTGCCTGGCGGTGCTCAAGTTCAAATTCTTTTCCAGCGTCGTCCGACAAAATTTCCCGGAGCAGGGCTTCCGGAGTGTCCAATACTTTTTGGGTGACCGTGAATCGGGTGATTTTACTGGAAGGCAGTTTTTCTTCAAACAGGAGCAGGGCTTCTTCCACCACACTCACAAGGCCCCTGGCACCGGTATTTTCAATGGAAGCTTTCTGGGCAAGCCTTTTTAAGGCAGTGTCGGTGAAGACAACATCAATACCATAGGCCTGAAAATCCAGTTTTTTGCTTAAAATAACGGGATTGTTCGGCATTTTTAGAATGGCGTACAGATCTGCCTCGCTCAAGGTTTCAAGAACACACCGAACCGGAATTCGGCCGATAAATTCAGACTCAAAGCCATATTCCACAAGATCTTCCGCCCGGGTCTGCTTTAGGAGCTCTATCTCTTTGTGGGGCTGGACAAGCTTGGATCCAAAGCCGATGTTCTGTTTGTTCAGTCGTTTTTTTATGATATCCGTAAGACCTGAAAACGCACCGCTTAGGATAAACAGAATGTTGGCCGTGTTTACCTTGCGTTGACTTCGTTTTCCGGTTCTTTGGAAGGCCTCCAGTTCCTGCATCATGGAGACCGGATCATGGGGGACCTTCAGATCCACCTCCGTTTCTTCCATGGGTTTTAAAAGCGCTCTCTGGACACCGGTCCGGGACACCTGGGCTCCGATGACATTGGGGCTTGCCGCAATTTTGTCAATCTCATCCACATAGACGATGCCGCATTCGGCAAGCTCAATGTCGTCACCGGCCTCCTTGACAAGATCCCGGATAAGGTCTTCCACATCTCCGCCCACATACCCGGTTTCGGAAAATTTGGTGGCATCGGCTTTGACAAAGGGCACCCCCAGTTTTTTGGCAATCAGTTTTATCAGGTAGGTCTTTCCGATTCCCGTGGGGCCCAGCAATAGAATATTGGATTTGATATTGCCGGTGATTTTAAAGATATCCCCCCCGGAGGTTTCCTGGTGTCGGATTCGGTTAAAATGGGTGCATATTTTAGTGGATAGAACCGATTTTGCCTTGTCCTGCTTTACAACATATTGGTCCAGGTAGGCGATGAGTTCTGCCGGCTTTAAATTAAAATTAATCAGCTCTTTTTTGCCTTTGGAGGGCGTTTTGCCGGTTATGGCGTCCTGCTGGGGCTGAATGGAGGGAGAGATTATTTTGACGGTACCGCCAAATTTTTTATTTAAAAATTCTCCCAGTTCTTTTTCAATTTTTTTGGGGTCCTGCCCCAGAATGTCGATTTTATCAGTCATAATAGGATAATATAAACAAGGTTTCGGATAATTCAAGACAGGCCTGATTTTCTTGTCTTTTTTTCTGAAAAGAACTGACAGGGTTTTCCAGATGATTGAAAGACCGTAATGCTGGGAAGCAGTTTGGATTTAAATCCCATTGCCTTACACCCATTGGGGTGCTGCGGCTCCCAGGTTACATAGAAGAACTTACATTTAAAACAATTTATTTTATCTGTAGGGTTCATACAAGACAATTACCGGTTTAAAGCAAAAAAAGCCACGAACAAGTTTGCCCGTAGCTTTTTTTTTATTTTGGTGCCGAAGGGGAGATTTGAACTCCCACGGGTCGCCCCACACGCCCCTCAAGCGTGCGTGTCTACCAATTCCACCACTTCGGCTTATTCTTTTTGCTATTGTTCTATTCTGACGTCTTGCCTGCTTTCTGATCCGCCGGTTGCTCAATGGGGATGGTATTGGCATTTATCACACTGGATACCGACCGCTGACCTGAAAAATAAGCCAGAGCCAGGGAGGTTACCATGAAAATAATGGCAACGCCTGTGGTGATTTTTGTCAATATATTGGCAGGGCCTGCTGCGCCGAAAAGGGTTTGACTACCGCCGCCCCCTATGGACGCGCCCATTTCAGCGCCCTTGCCGCTCTGGAGCAGAACGATCAGAATCAAAAGAATGCAAACACTAACATGTAAGGTGACGATTATAGTTGTCATATAGTTTATTTATTATAGTTTATAATGTTAATAAATTTATTTGCATCAAGGCTGGCTCCGCCAACCAGAGCGCCGTCTACATCCTCGATATCCATAATATCTTTTGCATTCTCAGGCTTGACGGAACCACCGTACAATATCCTTGTCTTTTGGGCCAGGTCCTTTGAAAACAATGTTTCAAGCAGGGACCTTAGATGCTGGTGAACCTCGTCCACCTGGTTCAAACTGGCCGTCTTGCCGGTTCCGATGGCCCAGACCGGCTCGTATGCCAGGACCAGATCCGACAATTGTCCAAGACCTAAGCCTTTTACCCCATCTGAGACCTGTTTGTCAAGAATAAAAAATGTCTTTCCTTCATCCCGCTGGCGTTCTGTCTCTCCAATGCACAGGATGGGTTTTAACCCGGCCTCGATGCAGGCCCAGGTTTTTTTGCACACCCACTCATGGGTATCTCCAAAATACTGACGTCTTTCCGAATGGCCGACAAGGACATATTCGGCACCGGCGTCTTTTATCATATCCGCCGAAACTTCACCGGTAAAGGCGCCCTCTTTTTCAAAATACAGGTTCTGGGCGCCCAGTTTCACCGGGCTGTCTTTAAGGGCCTGGGCTACCAGTTCCAGGGACAAAAAGCCGGGGGCAATCATGACCTCCACATCCCTTATGTCCGAACACAGTTTTCCAAGCGTTTTTGCAGTTTGAACCGCTTCCCTGCCGGTTTTATACATTTTCCAGTTTCCGGCAATTAAAGGTCGTCTGGTCATCTTTTGCCTCCTGACAGGTTAAAGGGATTTGCCGACCATGAGGGCAAGGTCGATCATTCGGCTTGAATATCCTGCTTCATTGTCATACCAGGAATAAATTTTGACCATATTCCCATTGATAACATCGGTACAGGCGGCATCCACAATGGAGGATAAGGGGTTGGAGTTATAATCTATGGAAACCAGGGGAAGATCGCTATAGCCTAAAATTCCGGCCAGATTTTCTTTGGACGCACGCTCAAGTGCCGCGTTGACCAGTTCTTTTGTCAGGTTTGTTTTCTCGGTGACAACCACAAGGTCAACCAGGGAAACAT
>JAHIVS010000542.1 GCA_018816605.1 Pseudomonadota bacterium | reverse complement strand
GAGGAATTCATCTCCACCCGGATCACCCGTTCCACATAGGCAAAGGCATCCCATGAGGCCCCGTGCACCTGGGGAGAGCATCTTAACGTATAGGCATCCTGCACCTGGGAGCAATCCTTATGGGAGGAAATGATGTCTGAATTTTCCGTTATCTTGAGCATGTTCTGGGCAGCCTTCATCTGTCCTATGTGGGGACGGGCCCTGTGAATTCTGGGATCAAAGGCACTCCTGGTTCCCATGAGGGTTTCAAGACTCATGCTGGCGGCTATATCGGCGTGCTTGCACAAATTCAGTGCATCATGAAGGGCAAGACACCCCAGGGCAATCATGAACTGGGTACCATTGATCAGGGCAAGCCCCTCCCCTGCCGCAAGCTCCAAAGGCGGGATGGATTTTTTTGCAAGGGCCGCAGCCCCTGCCATGCGCACACCGTCCACAAAGGCTTCCCCCTCCCCGATGAGCACCAGGGACAAATGGGCCATGGGCACCAGATCGCCGCTGGCCCCCACAGACCCTTTTTCCGGCACCACAGGGATAATCCCGGTGTTGAGCACCTGGGCCAATTTTTCAATGGTTTCCAGGCGCAACCCGGAATTGCCCCTGCAAAAATCATTGATGCGAAGGGCCATCATGGCCCTGACCACATCGTCTGCCGCGTTATCCCCCATGCCGGCGGCATGGCTTAATAAAATTTTTTTCTGAAGTTTTTTAGTATCTTCAAGGGAGATGGTCACATTGGACAGGGCGCCGAAACCCGTGGTTACCCCGTATATGCGGACCCCTTCCTGGACCCATTTATCAACAAGGAACCTGGCCTTTTTTATCCGTGCCTCCGATCCGACGGAAATTGCAACCCCCGCGCCCTGCCGGGCAATACTTACCAGGTCTTCCAATTGGAAATTCTCTCCGTTTAAGATTATCCGATCCGTCATTTTTTATCCCCTGTTAAATTTTCCTTTGAGTTTATACCGTGAGCCCGGAGAAATAATTCTGCTTAAGGTGGCCACCCGATCAAATGACCAGGTCCGACGCGTAAGACAAAGACAGGGCTCTTCCGGGCGAATCTTCAAATATTGCTGGATGGTTTTGTTCACCCGGATCGCTTCAATGGTATGTTCTGCTTCCTGGATGGGTGCCACCGCCAGCAGATAATCACTGGGGGTGGTTTGTGTAAAATCCTGGTCCAGGTACGAGGGCGCCACCGCCGGATTGATATACCGCTCGGAATACTGGACCGAAACCCCCCTGTCCTGGTGGAGAATAATGGAATGGAAAACAGCGCCCCCTTCTTCCAGATCCATTCTGCCGGCGATCTCCTGGGAGAGCCGCTCTTCTTTGAGCAGCAAAATTTGGCAGGAATGGGAACCGCCCCAGTCTCCAATCTCTTTGGCAATACTCTTGATCTCAAACAAGGAGGCTTCGGGTTTTGGTTTTGCCACAAAGGTGCCCACACCCTGGATCCTGAGAATTCGGTTCTCTTCGGTCAACTCTTTCAAAGCCCGGTTGGCCGTCATTCTGGAGGCATTAAATGCCTTGGCAAGCTGGATTTCCGAAGGGATCTTATCATCCGGCTTTAGTTTCCCCGATTCAATATCCCTGACAACACTTCTTTTGATTCGTTCATACAGCGCATGGGGCTGATCCGGTTTTCCCACAATGATTCCTATTCTTTAATGGTGTTCAAAAATACTTGACTTCACTTCTATACTTGTATAGACAACTACTATCCAATCCATGGAAAAATGTCAACACCGCCGGGGAGAAATCAAGATGCCGCCACCAGAATTCACCATAACCGATACTCTTTTTCCAGGGAGCACCGACCTGCTTTTTGTCAATTGCCACCTGGCCACCATGGTCAACGGATCCTTATCCATTGTTGAAAATGCCGCCCTCGGGGTAACCGGCAAAAAAATTTCCTGGATAGGGTATCAAAAAAATCTGCCGGACACCCCCGAGCCGCTGGCCTCCCGGATCATTGACTGCCGGCACAAATGGATTCTGCCCGGATTTGTGGACTGCCATACCCACCTGGTCTGGGCAGGATCCAGGTCAGCTGAATTTGAGATGCGCCTGAAGGGGACAGGGTATGAAGAAATCATCAGGAACGGCGGCGGGATCTTCTCAACGGTCCGTGCCACCAGGGGGGCAACCCAGGAGGCATTATTTGCCCAGGCCGCCAAGCGCATGACCACCCTCCTCACCCAGGGCATCACCTGTGTGGAAATAAAGTCAGGATATGGGCTGGATCTGGACACGGAACTTAAAATTCTCTCAACCATAGACCAGCTAGATCAAAGTTTTCCCCAGCACATTGAACCCACCTTTTTAGGGGCCCATGCCCTGCCCCCGGAATACAAGGACCGGCCAGATGCCTATGTGGACCTTGTTACCAAGGTTATGCTGCCCAGGGTTAAAGACCAGGGCATTGCCACGGCTGTGGATGTATTCTGCGAACACATTGCCTTTTCCAGGGCCCAGACCCAGAAAATATTTGAGGCCGCAGCAGGGATGGGGTTTCGGGTCAAACTCCATGCCGAACAATTGTCCGACATGGACGGGGCGGCCCTGGCCGCAGAGTTTAACGCACTCTCCTGCGACCACATTGAGTATCTGTCTGCCGAGGGTGCACAGAAAATGGCCCAGAAACAGGTCAGTGCCGTCCTGCTGCCCGGGGCGTTTTATTTTTTAAGGGAAACCCGGAAACCGCCCATTCAGCTGCTGCGAAAGCTTAAAATTCCCATGGCCGTCTCAACGGATCTAAACCCGGGCACAAGCCCGGTCCATGCCATGGCACCCATATTGAACATGGCCTGTCTGCTGTTGGGTTTGACCTGCGAAGAGGCCCTGGCAGGGGCAACCCTCAACGGCGCCAGGGCGCTTGGTCTGGAAACAAGAAAAGGAAGCCTTGAAGTCGGCAAGGACGCCGACCTGGTTGTCTTTGACATCAACACCCCGGCAGACCTCTGCTATCTCGTGGGCACAAGCCCTGTTGCCATGGTTGTGGTATCCGGACAAACAGCGTACACTTGCGCGCCCTAACAGACGGAGATCCCCATGCCCAGCTTGCTGACCCTTACCAACCTTCTTTTTTTTACAGGATTTTCCGTTTTTTTTATTCTCCTTGGCATCTGTTCCTTTATTGAAAAAGAACTCCGGGCAGCCTGGATAAGCCTTGCTTTTCTGGTTTTCAACACCCTGTTCTGGGGATTTTTCATTCTAAATCCAAAGATGCTGCCCGGGCTCAATATAGCTGTGATTTCCGGGCTCAGTCTGGCAACGCTTTTTTCCCTTGTCCGCTTTTTTCCCCAAAAGACCCCAAAAAGAGATACCTCCCGTGCCATCCAATACGATGAGCGGGACACTATGTTTGCACGCAACAATCTCCAGCACCACCCGAAGCTTATGGACACCTATTACAAACTGCACCCGGAAAACCTATCCTGTGACCTGCAGATCCATAACAAGCCGGAATTCGGGGACATACGACAGGTGTATCACGATGACTACACCGCCCCCTGCTATGGCGCTGCCTTTGAATATCTGGAAAAAACCATCCCCTTGTCCGACGGAATCGTGGCCCCCCCGAAAGAAAAGGTGGACATTCAAAAATTTACCACCGCCCTGGTGGAGATGATCCGCTTTTACGGGGGGGGCGATGTGGGGATTCTGCCGTTAAACCCCCACCATTTTTACAGCCACAAGGGACGGCATGCCCGCAATTGGGGCGACAAAACCGATCAGACCCACCAAACCGCCATTGTCATTGTGGTGCCCATGCGTACCGCCATGATCAAACAAGGCCCCACAAGCACGGTTATCCAGGAGTCAGCCCAGAAATATGTGGAAGCCGCCAAAATCTCCAACATTGCAGCCGCTTATATCCGGCAATTCGGGTTCAAGGCCCGGGCTCACAATGATGCCAATTATGAAACCCTCTGTGTTCCCCTGGCAGTGGAATCGGGCATGGGCGAGCTGGGACGAATGGGACTTTTCATGCACAAGACCCATGGCCCCTGTGTCCGTCTTGCCGTTGTTACAACGGAACTAAAATTGCCGGCCTCCCCCCAAAGCGCCTCCCTGTATATGGAAAAATTTTGCAATATCTGCAAAAAATGCGCTGACAATTGTCCGTCCAATTCCATCTGTCATGGAGATGAACCCGGCTCCCGGAATTTACGTCATTGGTCCATTGACCAGGAAAAATGCTTTTCCTATTGGAAAACAATCGGATCCGACTGCGGGGTCTGCATATCGGTCTGCCCCTATACCAAGCCCAACACCCTGGTCCACAAACTCGTAAGATTTTATATCTCCAGAAACCCCTTCAACCAGAAAATCGCCCTGTTCATGGATGACCTCCTCTACGGCAGGATAAAAAAAATTCCCCGAAAAAACCCGGCCAGAGTGTTTCGTTTCTAACCTGTCAAATACCCGTGTTTTCTGCCGTTCCTGCCCGGGAGATATCAGACCTTCGTTTGAGAGGAACAGGCCGCAAAGGCGTTTAATGATTTGATAAAAAACAAATGATATACTATAGTTCTATGAACTAGGATTGAACAATAAACCCCTTTGACGTGACAAACCGCTTCATATGAAAAGACCTGAATTGCTTGATCAAATATTTTCCTGCATGGCTGAGAAACACCCTGAAAATGCAGCCGTTATCTCAGGAAACGCCCGTATCACCTACCAGGCCCTGAACACACTTGCAAGTCGTATCCAATCGGCCATGGCCGCAGGAAACATTTATCCCAATGGGAAGATCCTCACCTATCTGCCGCCGGGCATTCCCTTTATTGGCGCCATCCTGGGAATCCTGAAATCCGGTTCATCCTATGTCCCTGTTGATATCAATGATCCGTTTGCCAGAACCCGTGACATGGCAGAGGCCCTGGCACCGGACCTGATCATAACCAGTTCCCGGCTCAGGCCAAAGTTGGGGTCCATTCAGAAAGTCCGGTTTCTGGTCCTGGATGAGGCAACCCTTGAAATAACGCTTGCACCTGAATCCCCAAACCCTCCTCCGGTAAAACCCGGTATCCGGAACCCGGTCAATCCCGATGCCTATATCATCCACACCTCCGGATCAACAGGGATTCCAAAGGGGATTGCCATCTCCCACAGGGCGGTCATCAACCTTATGGATGCCTTTGACCGGGAGAAATCCATCGGACCGGAAGACCGGTGTTCCCTATGGTCAAGTCTTAATTTTGATGTTTCCATTTACGAAATCTGGTCCGCCCTGCTCACCGGGGCCTGCCTGTATATCCCTGAAGACCCTGTCCGGTTTTCCCCTTTGGCGTTCATGGACTTTCTTGAAACCCACAGAATCACCAGTGCCTATGTCCCTCCTTTCATGCTCTCAAAAATGGCTGCGGCGCCCGGACTTCCCCTTGGCCTGAAACGGATGTTAACCGGGGTAGACCCCATACCCGAAAGCCTGCTGCACCAGATAAAAACCAAAATCCCCGGACTTTGCCTGATCAACGGATACGGACCGGCAGAGGCAACGGTCTGTGCAACCCTTTACACAATACCTTCCACCCTTTCCCGGCCCGGAAATGCCCCCATTGGAAAGCCCATTCAAAATCTTGAAATCCATCTGCTGGATGAAGCGGGTCTGCCGGTCAAAAAAGGGGAGAAAGGCGAGATCTGTATCAAGGGAATTCAGGTTGCCAGCGGTTACCTGGGTAATCCCGGATTGTCCGCAGAAAAATTTGTCAGATATCCTTTTTCCAAACCCTTTCTTCAAAAAAACCCAGATGCGGATGATACCGGTACCCTGATGTATAAAACCGGAGACAAGGGGTTCTGGCTGGAAGACGGAAACCTCATGTTTGCAGGAAGAATGGATTTCCAGATAAAGCACAGGGGCGTGAGAATCGAACCCGGAGAAATAGAAAACACGCTCATTGCTTTCCCCGGCATATCCCAGGCAGCCGTGGTCTTAAAACAGGATCCGCCGCACGATAAAGTGCTCACAGCCTATGTGGACGGCATGCCGGACACAGCTGCCGTGTTTGACTTTTTGCGATCAAAGCTGCCAAGAACCCTTCTGCCCTCAGCCGTGATAGGACTTAAGACCCTGCCCCAGACCCCCCAGGGAAAAATTGACCGCAACGCCCTCATCAAAAGAAAGGACAAGGGTACAGCCCCTGACGACAAAATGCTTCATTCTGAAAAATCGTCACAAGGGCCAACCCCATTTCAGGACAGGGATCAGGAAGCTCAGATTGGAAAAATTTGGGAACAGGTATTGGGGAAAACCCCGATATCACCCAATGACAATTTTTATCTGCTGGGCGGAGATTCCATACTGGGGGTCAAAATCGTATCCCGAATCAATCAGCTGTTTAAGATCAACCTGCACCTGAATGAATTGTTCGATTCTCCCGAACTCAAAGCGTTTTCCTGCCGGGTAACCCAGGAAAGCCGGTCAAGCGCCAAGGCACCTGATCTGCCGGATTCACCCGGCAATAGCCAGATTCCAAAGGACAGGCTTCCCCTTCTTCCCGATCAACAGCTTATCTGGATGTTTGAACAGCTCACCCCCGGCACCCCGGTCTACCATATTCCCCTTGTTTACAGGATATCTGGCAAACTGGATCTTGATCGGCTCAAAGCGGCGATCCGCTTTATCCAGAACCACAACACCTCCCTGGATACTGTTTTTTTTCTTGAAAACGATCAGCCCTGCCAGGCGAAAAAACCATATCCCCTTGAATTTACCATCACCCAGACCCGGGAGATGGAACGTCCAGTACAACAGGAATGGATCCGAAAACAGGTGGAAACTGTCTTTGATCTTGAAAACGGCCCCCTTTTCAGAACCGCTGTGTTAACGACAAAAACCCAAGAATCCATCCTTTGTTTTACCTTCCATCACCTTATTTTTGACGGGTGGTCCGCCGGCCTGTTTGTCCGGGAGCTGAACCGGGTCTACGGGCAGCTTGTTCTGGGAAATGCCGTACAAATGAAAGATCAGGGGATGTCATACCCCGGATATGTTATTTCACAAACCCATACGGCGGCAGAAAAATGGCAGGCCGCAACCCCTTTCTTCACCCGCTATCTTAAGGATCTGCCCCAGAACAGCCCGGCAACTGAGGGGTTTGAAGCCAGGGTCCTGCCTCTTGAAATATCGGCAGACCAGTATCAGCAGATAAAAAAAATTGCCCGGGAACATAACACCAGTGCTTTTGCCGTTCTGCTTTCTTTTTTTCAGATTCTTTTGTTCACCCATACCCATGAGGATGACCAGGTGACAGGCATTGCCCATGCCGGAAGGAACCTGGTCGAAACAGAATCTTTGATTGGGTTTTTAATGAACACATTGGTTGCAAGAAATCGTATCCACCTGGACATGACATTTGACCGATTTCTGACCCAGGTTAAAAAAAATTTGGACACTCTTTTTCAATATGGGCATATTCCCTTCCAGCGCATCAGCAAATTCTGCCGGGAACAAGGCAGGGACTCAGGCCCAACCTCCACTGTCTTTCAGTCCCTTTTCCTGATGCAGACCATGGCATTTCCCAATCTTGATCTTTTGGGAACCCAGTCCGATTATGTCCATTTTAAAACCAGTGCGGCCAATACGGATATCACCCTGGAATTGTATGAAAAAAAAGACGGGGTAACCGGATGGTTTAAATACAGAACCCAGGCTTTTTCTGCCATGGAAATGGAACACCTGGCAACCCGATTCATGAAAATCATGGAAAATGCACTTGCGCAGCCGGAATCCACCCTTGATACCATCATGGGCCTGAACACCTTTCCTCTCTCTCCCATGCAGCACGGCATGCTCATGGAAACCCTGAGGGCACCCCAGGGGGCCGGCTGCTATGTGGAACAGATTCTGTTTAGCATGGACCAGGAGATTGATTTCCAGCGTTTTACCCGGGCATGGGAACGCATCATTGCCCACCATGATATCCTGAGGCTGGGATTCACCTGGAAAGGACTTGATTATCCGGAACAATGCATTGCTCCGATAAAGCCCCTGAAAATCGAATACAATGACTGGAGTAGCATTAACGCATCTGAGAAAAAAGAATACCTGGACATGTTTCTCAAGGCAGACCGGCGCCTGGGGTTTCCTTTGTACAAACCACCGGCATTCCGGGTGGCACTTTTCAAAACCAATGCCCGCCGGTATACCTGTATCTGGAGCTTTCATCACTGCATTGCCGACGGCAGGTCAATGGTCTTCATCTTGCGCGATTTGTTTCTTGCTTACCAGAATCCGGCCATTGATCTGGCACCGGCCGGATCATTTAAACATTATATCCTCTGGTTGACCCGGCAAAAGCAGACAATGGCAAAAAAATTCTGGGCCCAGTACCTTAAAGGGTTTAACAAACCCCTGGTCTTCCCCTTCAGGATGCAAAAAAAATTGCTGGCCCGGAAAAGAAGGCAGCAGCATGCCATTCCCCTTGCCACCGGCCTCCACGAAGCCCCCATATCCCCGATAACCGCCCGGAAATTAAAAGAAATGTGCCAGGAAAACGACATCACCCTGAATTCATTTTTAATGGGCGCCTGGGCCATACTGCTCAGCCATTATACCGGAAACACAGATATCCTTTTTGGCGCCACCATTTCGGTTAGAAATTTTGAACAAAGCCGGGATGACAAAACAGGAATGTATATCAACACTGTTCCCGTGAGGATCCGCATCCAGCCGGACCAGCCACTGATCGACTTTGTTTCAGGCATCCGTAAACAATGGCAGGATATCCGAAAAAATGAACACCTGTCCCTCACCGACATCCATGCCCTAAGCCCGATTCAAGGGACCCTGCCCCTTTCAGAGATCTATTTTTCCTATGATTACCATTCCCTTGATGCCGCACTAAGCCAATACAAAGGGGCTATTTCCTGTTCCCGCATTTCCCTTTTTGAAAGAACACCTGCAGCAATTTTTCTGGCGGTTCAGGGAACCGACGACATGGTTGTCTCCATTGAATATGACCAGCGGAAATTTAATGCCCAGACCACCCGACAGATCCTGGATCATTTTGCCGTTTTTTTAAAATCTGCATCGGAAAATCCGGGCGCCTGTCTCATGGAACTTCCGATTCTAACCGAAACGGAAAAAACAGGGATTGCAGAAAAACTCAATACCCTGCAACGCCATCTGAAACCGAGAAGCTGTATCCATCATCTGTTTGAAATCCAGGCCTCCATCAATCGGAAAGCGCCCGCCGTGACAGACGGACAACAAACCTTGAGCTACGAGCAATTAAATGCCTTTGCAAACCAGATTGCCCTCTTTCTTATCACCAAGGGCGGCGGGCCTGAAAAAAAAGTATTGCTCCTCCTGGAACAGAATACAAATTTAATTGCCGTCCTGCTGGGCGTGCTCAAATCCGGATGCTGCTATATCCCCCTGGATATTACCTATCCCAAGGAAAGAACCCGGCAGATTTTAAAGGATGCAGGGCCGGATATCATTATTACCACGGACCCGAACCTGAATAAACTTGGAAACACCACAGCCCAGATCGTTTTGATGGACAGGGATCTTTTGGAAATAAAACAGATGGCGACCCTTAATCCGTCCACCCAGGTGACCCCTGACAATATGGCCTATATCATCTACACATCCGGATCCACCGGGGTTCCCAAAGGAGTGATCATTGAACACAGCGCTCTTGTTTCTTTCACCCGGGCAGCCACAGACACCTATGATATCGGGCCCAGTGACAGGGTGCTGCAGTTTGCATCCATCAGCTTTGATGCCTCGGCTGAAGAAATCTACCCAACCCTGTTTTCCGGGGCCACCCTTGTGATCAAGCCCAGGGAACTGGTCCAAACCCCGGCACAGTTTTTTGATTTCTGCCGGATCCATCAATTGACGGTGATTGATCTGCCCACGGCCTATTGGCACATGATCGCAGACCAGATCCACACCCTGGCCATTCCCGATCAATTGCGCCTGGTTATCATTGGCGGAGAGGAGGCCAACCTGAACAAAGTGAGGCATTGGCAAGCCCATATTGCCGATGATATTCGACTTGTCAACACCTACGGCCCCACAGAAACCACAGTGGCAATTACCTTTGCCGATCTGTCCCACAATAATCTGGAAGCAGGACAGGTGCCCATTGGTATTCCCTTTCCCCGGGTCAGCCTGTGCATTCTCAACCATTTTAACCAACCCGCCCCCCCGGGGATAAGAGGAGAACTGTATATTGGCGGGCCCCAGATTGCCAGGGGATATCTGAACAGGGACGCTCAAACCCGAAAGGCCTTTGTCACAATCGATGCACTGCCAAACAAGGATCGATTCTTTAAAACCGGGGACCATGCCACGATGCTGTCATCGGGGCAGGTCATTTTTCTGGGCAGAATTGACCGGCAGATAAAAATCAGGGGGTTCAGAGTTGAACCCGGAGAAATCGAAAAAACAGCTCTGGCCCACGATCAGATCAAAGCGTTTGCCATTGTCGTGTCCAGGGATGCCGACGACAATTTAAAAACAATTGCCTTTATGGTCCCGGCAGATGGGGAAACCTTGAATTTCCAGGACTTTAAACTCTGGATGCAGGAAAGGCTCCCGGAATACATGGTCCCTTCAGCCCTGGTAAGCGTCAAGGCCCTGCCCCATACCGCTTCCGGAAAAATTGACTATACGGCACTGGAAAAAATACTTTCCGAAACCAGCGGCATTAAACCCGACACCCCGGATAAGGACAGCCTTGCTCTGACATCTGATCCCAGAATACCGGAAAACCAATTCCAAGACAGATATGAAACCAATTTAAAAGAAATCTGGGAAACCATTTTAAAGACCACCACCTTAGGCCCGACGGATAATTTTTTTGAAATTGGCGGATCTTCATTGACCGCCATTCGACTGGCAACAGCCATTGAAAAAAAATTCAATATTTCCATACCGGTACTGGCGATATTCAAGTTTCCCGTCCTAAGGGAACTTGCCCATGTGCTCCGGAAAAAAGACGTCCATTTTGAATTCACCAATATAAAAATTATCCGGGAAGAAGGAGAGAACCCCCCCATTTTTTTCATCGCCGGCACCAATGAAGACACCCAGGCTTATCGGCACCAGGACCTCAAAGGCCATCCTTTTTACACCGTCACCGTTTTTGCCCATAAAACCATCAACCAGAGAATCATCCCCATGGACCTGTGGGAAATCGCCCGGAACAACGTAACAGAGATTCTCCAGGCAAATCCCACAGGCCCCTATATCATTATCGGATTCTGCCGGTATTCCATTGCAGCCTTTGAAATCGCTTCCCAGCTGGCCGGTATGGGAAAAACTGTGGAACGGCTTGTGCTGATCGACGAATTCTGGCAAAAAAAAGGATTGTCCTCCTTTGTGGGCCACCATTTAAAAGGGATCCTCCGATTTGGTCTGGGTCATGTCCTGAAAAAAATCATTCCCAAAACAAAAGAAAAACTCCACATGTATTCCCTTGCCCTGGATAATAAAAAGGAAAGATTTTATATTTTTCTGGGAAGACCGGTACCCGAAGCACTTCAATTCAGACTCATGGAATCCTCATTCTGGAAAGCATATGAATCCTATATGCCGCTTCCCTATACCGGAGATGCCATTGTTCTGGATACCCGAAAATGGAAAGAAAAATTTGATCCCCAGTTGCGAAACTATATCCAGGGGGAATTGATCCGCATTGAAGTGGCCGCCACCCACAGGGACTGGTTTAAACCAACACAAATCAACACGGTTATTGATGCCCTGGAAAGGCCCGAGGCTAACCTTGTGCAAAAGAACCCTTTGATTTTGACAGATTAGCCCTTGATTTATGCCCTGCACGCTGGTAAATCCTTATTTAAAAGCAAATAGGCAACCATAAAGAATTCCAGAATCCCTTAACATGCGCTTAAGATACACATTATGTACACATCCTTTTACGGTTTAAAAGCAAAACCCTTTCAAATCAGTACGGATCCGACGTTTCTCTGGCTTGGAGAAAAACACAGGGAGGCCATCTCCATGTTGAAATACGGTATCCAGGGAGAGGGTCACACCGGGATTCTGCTGCTGACCGGAGATGTGGGGACAGGAAAGACCACCCTGATCAATGCCCTGTTTAAATCCCTGGACAAACGTGTGATCCGGGTCTGTATCACCAATCCCAATCTGGAGGGGCTCGACTTTTTAAACTATATTGCCGCCGCCTATGGGAGCAAACGAGAATTCCGGTCAAAAAGCAATTTTCTGATTCACTTTGGCCGATTTTTAAGGAATGCAAATGCAAAAAACAGAAAAGTATTGCTGGTGGTGGACGAAGCCCAATTGTTATCCCATACACTTCTGGAAGAGATCCGGCTCTTTTCAAATATAGAAAAAGAGGGCCAAAGCCTGATCCACACTTTTCTTGTGGGCCAGCATGAGCTGAGGCAAAAACTATCCAGACCTGAAAACCGAGCCCTGAGACAAAGAATCACCTTAAATTATAATATCGATGCCCTTGTACTTGAAGAAACAGATGAATATATCAGATACCGCCTTCAGGTGGCCGGTACTTCAAAAAGAATTTTCACTCCCGATGCCGTTCAGAGTATCCACCGGTATGCCAGGGGGCTGCCCCGTAAAATCAATATTCTGTGTGACCATGCCTTGCTGACGGGCTTTGTCCAAAACTTAGAGCAGATAGGGGCACCCATTGTGAACGAATGTGCCAAGGACCTTTCCATTGCCATTGTACCGGAAAACAAACAGGCAGCCCCCCAAAAACCCATTGATGAAGAGACGGCAGAGCCAGTCCCGGTGGCCCCAGACACCCAGACAGCTTCAAACCGCATGGCCGATGAGCACCAGAACCATATTACAACAGCCACATTGGAAAAGAAAAAAAACCGGCAGATACTCTTTTTTGCTGCAATTGCCATTTTCGTGTTGCTGGCATTTACCGGGTTTCTCCTCTTCCTTTAGACAGGCTTTTATGCGTATTTATGCGGTCGCCGACATCCACGGGAAAAAAGAGAGAATTGAGATCCTTTGTTCTGTCGTAAATAAATTTTCTCCGGACCTGATCGTTATTGCCGGAGATATCACTTCCTATTTTGGATGGCAGTCCACCATTTCCCGGCTAGGCCGGATAAAAGGTCTACCGGGTACCTGCCTTCCAGTTCTCTGCATCCGGGGAAATTCCGATTTCAAACAAACGGAAAGCCGCCTGGCCGACACCGGTGGCCTGACGCTTTTGACAGCCTCCCCCCATTTGGTTCACGGCATTCCCTTCATGGGGGCAAACGGAACCATCCCCCTTCCCTTTGCATCCAGAATCTGTCTGGGAGAAAACCGATTGCTAAAAACCCTTTTGCCCCGGATCAACAAAGAGACCATCCTGGTGGTCCATCCGCCGCCCAGGGGTGTTTGTGATCGGGTGGGCAAAAAAATTTGTGCCGGGAGCCAAAACCTGTTTGACTTTATTGAAATCACACAGCCCAGAATGGTCCTGTGTGGTCACATCCACGAACAGGCCGGAACAGGGTTTGTAAAAAACACCCTGATTGTAAATTGTGCCATGGGTCAAAAAAGCCATGGGGCACTCATTGATATTGAAAAAACAGACCTTCCACGGGTAAATTTCTTGCAACCCGGAAATGGGAATGGTATGGAATCCGGGTTCCCATAAATTTTACAAAGGAAAGATACAATGTGCGAATCAAATGTATACTTAAAAGAAAATGATACGGAAAGACTGATCATGGAAAATGTGGCCGCCATTACACCGGCAGAAAACAACTCTTTTTTGCTCAGAGGCCTTCTGGGAGAACGCATGGAAGTGACCGGCATTATCGAGGAGATCAATCTCATGGGCCATAAGATAATACTCAAAGCTTTGTAATGAAGCGATTCTCCCGATACCTTGCCGCCCTTTCCCGGGCCAATGCCTTGGGAGACCATGTTGAATGGCTTTTTTACCCCGGCATGCTCCAGGAAAGCCGTGATAAATGGTG
>JAHIVS010000541.1 GCA_018816605.1 Pseudomonadota bacterium | reverse complement strand
ATTCCGGGAATGGATCATCAGAAATATGCCGATAATGCATTGTCAGCACTTCCAAGAGATGTGTTCGACTGGTTGAAACACGCATACCAGAACAATGTACAGCTTTGTTCCATCTGCAGCGGTGCATTTGTTCTGGCCCATGCTGGATTGCTGGATGGGAAAAGATGCACAACCCATTGGTTGCGCACCGAAGAACTTCAACAGACATATCCGAAGTGCACAGTGGAAACCAATTGCCTTTTTGTCTATGATAAGGGAATTTATACCAGCGCAGGCATTGCATCCGGGATCGATCTTTCTTTGGCGGTGGTGGAAAAGAACTGGGGGCCCAATGTGACTTCAAAAGTGGCCAGAAACCTGGTTGTCTATATCAGACGGAACGGCGGGCATGATCAGAAATCAATTTACCTTGATTACCGGGATCACATCAATCCAGTTGTCCATAAAATTCAGGATTGGCTCATATCCCATCCCGGAAAAAAAATCACCATCGACGCATTGGCCGAACGATTCTGGTTGAGTCAAAGGAACCTTACCCGTTTGTTTAAGAAGGCAACCGGCATTACCATTAAGCAGTATGGGACGCTGATCACTCTGGAACATGTTAAAAATTTGTTGCAGCACCCGGATAATTCAGTTGATTCAATAGCAATTCAATGCGGTTTCCATGATGCAAAACAGCTAAGACGCTTATGGCAGAAACATTTTGGATATCCCCCTTCCAAACACCGTTCAAAATAGCCGTCTGTCGTCCCCTGGTATCGGATTTATTTTTTTAAAAGGAAAAGACAATGAACATAGGAATA
Source organism: Pseudomonadota bacterium (assembly GCA_018816605.1). The sequence goes on along the minus strand of JAHIVS010000541.1, from coordinate 11,995 downwards.
TACATATATGACAACGCAGAAGTGCTGGATTTTTCAGGACCCTTTGAAGTGTTTACAACCGCTACACGCATTTGTGGGGATGAAAAGCCGTTCAATGTATTTATGATCGGTGAAACCGGGGAAATGGTGACTGCCCGGGCAGGGTACCAAGTGAAGCCCAATTACAAATTTGATGATCATCCCCCCATTGATGTGCTGATCGTGGCAGGAGGGTTCCACTATGAAGAAGTAAAAAAAGCCACTGTTCTTGACTGGATCACACAACAAGCCGATCAGGCCCGGTTTGTCGCATCGGTCTGTTCAGGGACCTGGCTGCTGGCCGAAGCCGGTGTGGTGACAAATCAGAATGTCACAACCCACTGGGACGATATTTCAATGCTGCGGCAGCAATATCCCGACCTTTCTGTCCTGGAAAATGCACGATGGATAGATGAGGGAAAGATTATAACCTCTGCCGGTATATCGGCAGGAATCGATATGAGTCTGCATCTGGTGGGTAAATTTCATAGCGTAAGGCTTGCCGAAAAAACAGCCCGGCAGATGGAGTATAAATGGGAAAGAAATTAAGGGACGTCTTTTTCATTCCATGCCGAAAAGGGGACCCTTCTTCCGTTGATTCCTCAATGGGGCCCGCTTGTGACAACTCAATGGGGCCCCTTCCTTTTTTAACCGTTAATCGTGTCAATGGGATTCCACTGTTGCGGAAATCCGATGTCGACTGGTTGAGAGTCATGGGAACATTGGCCGTCTTTTTTTACCACAACGCTCGCTTTTTCAACTTGGGCGACTGGCATGTAAAGAACAATGAATTGTCCCCTGAGATACACCTTTTTGTTATTTTTACCGACCAGTGGTTGATGCCGCTGTTTTTCCTGCTCTCTGGGATAGGAACCTATCATTCTTTAGCCCATCATACCTTCGGGCAGTTTATTCTCGAGAGGACAAAGCGGCTTGTTGTTCCTCTGGTATTCGGTATTGTTGTTTTCTTAATTCCGGTTCAGGTATACATCGAAAGGGTCAGCCATGGTCAATTTTCGGGTTCCTTTATTGAATTTTATCCAGAGTATTTTAAAGGCTTTTACGCTTTTGGCGGCAATTTTGCCTGGATGGGCCTTCATCTTTGGTATCTTGAAGTTCTTTTCGTCTTTTCTTTGATTACCATACCCTTGTTTGCTCTCCTGAAAAAAAGACGGGTTGAACAGATCCTTCAAAAAGGAATCGGCTTGATCGCATTCCCGTTCGGGTACCTGATTCCTGTATTGCTCATATTCGGGGTGGAAATCTTTAATAATTCTCATTTAGATACCTTTGGCAGAAGAGAATTCGGGGGATGGGGGCTACCGGCCTATTGGTTTTTTTTTATCTGCGGTTATATTTTCATGACCCAACCATCCTATCGGGAAAACATGGAAAAAAACAGAAGGCGCTCTCTTCTCTTCGGCATCACGGCCTTTGCCACAGTGTTTTTCTTTTTCAGGCAGGGATTTTCAAATCATGTTATCGCGTATTCATTTTTGAGAGGGCTGAATGCCTGGGCATGGCTGGCGGTTTTCATCGGATATGCCGGGCGTTATTTTAAAGAAAGCAACCGGTTTTTACAATATGCCCACCCCATAGTGATGCCCTTTTATGTGCTGCATCAGACCGTCATAGTGATGTTCGGTTTTTTTCTTGCCAATTGTGATATGCCCGTTGGCTTGACGTTTATCATACTTGCCCTGTGCTCCTTTGCCGTTGTTATTGGATTTTGCGAAATTGTGATTACGCACAGCAAAGCGATGCAATTTTTGTTTGGGATGAAGAGACGGCAACCTGTATAAAACACCGGCCAAATGTACTTTGGACAGAGCCGCCGGGCGGAAGGAAGCCAAGTCCGAAAATAAGTCTTGAATCGGATTATCCTTTGCATGGAAAAGGAATTATCCCAAATGCCGGACCTTGTAGTTTCTCCTTGCACAGCCGGGAGACACGCTTATATTCCGGATATCGAATTTACCAATATCGAAGAAAACATCCCCATAAAGAATCTAAGACTGTCGGGAAGTTTTAACCCCAAAAGCTCAATACAAATCAAGCCAATGCAGCGGCAGCATCGGATGCTCCAATGATTTTAGTGGAGGCGGCCTGGTGAAATGCCCGGAAGGATGCCTTCCGGCCCAGTCCAAGGACAAATGATGACGGCGGTACGTCCAGCTCCTTGCCCCGGCACCGGTCAGCACCGCGATTAAAGGCAAAAGCGATTGGGTTATACAATTTTTTTTCTCAGGTCATGGAAGAGGCGTTCCGGATTCTGTCTGCCGGCCATGAGCTTGCTGGCCTGTTTTTGAACAAAATCACGGCTCGGACTGTTTTCCATATCAGAAAGCCTGTGGTAATATCCCAGCCGCCGTCCCAGGATGAAATGGATCTGACCGGCCTTGTCCATGGATAAAAAACGGTCCAGGATGCCAAGGAGGGCTTCCTTATCTTCGGGAAGCTGTCCTTTTACCTCCAGGAGCAGGTCAATGCCATGGTGGTTGGCATAATGGCTGGTGATCCCCTCCAGATTTTCAAGCATCAGGCGCTGCTCTGAAATCATCTCTGCCTCGCCTGGCAGGAGAAACTGCCCTTCGGCCATTTGGTGGTCCAGGCCAGAACCCTCCTTTACCCCGATGGTGAGCAGGCGGATCTGGTCCGGATTGGCTTGGTTGAGAACCTTTGCGGTTTCCAGGGCATGGTCGGAGGAAAGCTCTTTTCTTCCCAGTCCCATGATGATGAACTGGGTGGTTTCCATTCCGGCCTCTTTTGCCATGGCAGCGGATCGGAGGATGGATGCCGGGGTAATTCCTTTTTTTATCAGTTTTAAGACCTTTTCAGACCCGGATTCCATTCCGCAGTACAATTTGTTCAAACCCGCATCGTGGATGTCTTTTATGGCCTGGGCAGATTTTTTGACCATGGTCTGGGCTCTGCCGTAGGAGGATATCCGCTTCAGGGACGGAAAGGCCTGTTTCAGGGCGGTCAGCACCTCAATCAGGTCCTTTGTCCCCATGGCGAAGCTGTCGCCGTCCTTCAGAAAACAGGTTTCAAAGGGGTGGCCTTTAAAATAGTCTCTGGCAGCCAGGATATCTTTTTTAATTTCATCCACAGGGCGCAGGGAGAATTGGTAATTGTCATATAAGGAGCAGAAGATGCCCAGTCCCCGATGGCCTTTGGACTGTAGTGGAACCTTCTGGCCTGGTGCGGGTACAGACCCGGGGCCGCCGGAAACCGCCTGTGTTTGAAGGGTATGGCACTCTTCTTATGGTTGATTTTTTTGTTTGCCTACAACGGTCCCATGGCATTGCCTGGGAACCGGCTAGGTCCGGGTTGGTTTTTGGGGGGCTTTGGCGCGGCCTGAAATCGGCACGCCCCCGATCTCAAGAACAATTGCGTTGCGTTTGCATGCCCTGGTGCAGAGAAGACAGGAGATGCATTCCATGTCGTTGGGGGATTCATTGAATCGAACCTCCATGGGACAGGCATTATGGCAGTCGCCACAATGGGTGCACCGGGTATGATCAAGGGTCAGTTTCACCATTTTAATCTTGCTGAACAGGGCATAAAAGGCCCCCAGGGGGCAGGCCGAACGGCAAAACGGACGGCTTGCCGGCACTGACCAGGTGATGAAAAAAATGAGAATGGACAGCTTGAGCAGAAAAAGCCACCCCAGGTTTTCCTGGAGGGCGGGCTGGAGCATCAGCATGGGGATCCCTGCCTCCAATGTGCCGGCAGGGCAGAAATATTTGCAGAACCAGGTGGTTCCGGTACCGAATTCATCAATAACAAACAGGGGTAAAAGGAGCACCATAAACATAAGAATGCCGTATTTTATATAGCGCACAAAGGGCCAGATACCAAACTTTGGGGAGGGTATTTTGTGGAGCAGTTCCTGGAAGAGCCCGAAGGGGCAGGCCCAGCCGCAAATCATACGGCCCCAAAAGCCCCCCAGAACCCCCATGGTGCCGATCACATATAAACCGATGAAGAACTGGCCTGTTTCAATGGAGATTCGAATCCCGGCAAAAAGCTGCTGCAGGGCCCCAATGGGGCAATAGGTAGTTGAAGCCGGGCAGGAATAACAGTTTAAGCCCGGCGAACAAACCACCTTCAGGGGCCCCTTGTATATTGATCGGGTAACAGGGAAATTCCAATATCCATTGGTCATCAGAAAGAACAGGCCCTGTACCCATTTGCGCAGGTATTCCATGGCTCAGCCGATCCCGATACACGACAGGCAGATTTGTGTTGCCTGGTTAAGGACCTGGGAGGGCTCATCCAAACCAATGCCGATCATGGCCAGAATAAGAAAAAAGAGGATTACCCAAAAGGGGGCGATTCGGGGTTTTTTTTTCATGTTTTTATTGGTTGGTCAGGTTTGATATCATTTGTACGGAACCCGGGCTGTCCCATTTAGCAGGGCCGATTACTTTTTCCCGGACGATTCCCTGTTTGTCCACGATAAAGGTTTCGGGCAGGCCTGTTATGGCGTATTTAGACCCGACAAGCTGCTGGGAATCATCCAGAATCGGCATGGTAAACCCATTCTGCTTGGCAATGAAGTTTGCCACGGCAGGCTTGTCATTGCTCAGAACTGCCAGCATTTTGAAGCGCTCACCGGGCAGGGTTTCATACAGTTTCTGCATTGAGGGCAGTTCTTTCATACAGGGGGGGCACCAGGTTGCCCAGAAATTGATGAAAACCACCTGTCCTTTTAATTCAGAAAGAACCCATGTTTTACCTTCCAGGTCCTTCAGGGAAAAATCCGGTGCCGGATCACCGACATTCACGGCCGCCGGCTTCTGTCCACAGGCCAGAATGGTCAGGAACAGGCAACTTATCAGGGCAAAACGCAACACTGTTTTCATGGAAACAGATCTCCTCTAAACAATTACCATGCCGTATAAAGGCCCATTGGGTTAATAGTTTGCCTTTATTTCCGATTGAATCAATTGATATAATTGTTTGGCACCAAATGTCTCCAGGGGTCTGCCGTTGACAAAAAAGCCCGGGGTTTTCCGGACATTCAGGGTGTTGGCATCGGCAAGATCCTGTTCTATGCGTTTGGCAATTTCCGGGTCATGCATCTCCTGTTTGATCCGCTCCAGGTCAAGCCCGGCTGCGGGAAGAAACTGCCAGATTTTCTGGGGCTGGGGGTCATGATGGCTGGCCCACTCCGACTGGGAGTTGAACATCACCTCAAGCGTTTCCCAGTATTTTCCCTGGTTTTTGGCAGCTTCAAGAATTTTTACAAAATAGTCTGCCCCGTCATGGAAGGGGGCATACCGAAGAACCAATTTTATTTTGCCGGGATTTTCTGCCATCATTTGTTTAACAATGGGTGAAAACGCGGCACAGGTTTCACAGGCCGGGTCCATGAATTCGACCAGTACAACCTTTGCATCGGCATTGCCAAGTGTCTGGGAATACGCCTTTACAAAGGTGGATAGATTGTTTTTGGCCATAGCGTCATATTGTTCGGCCTGTTGGGCTTTGTAATAAAAACTGGTGGCCAGAAAGATACCAATCAATGCCAGGCAGGTGCCTGCAAATATTTTATATTTCATCTGGATGTCCTTTTCTTTAACAGAAATAAAAGGGTTATAATGGTTGAAAAGCCAAGCAGCGACAGCATGGGGATGGTCAGAAACCCAAACAGGTCGATGTATTTTTCCGTACAGGAGACCCCCTGGCTGCAGGGTTGTAGCTCCTGGGGGATAATTTTTGAGTAGAGCAAATTATGATAGAGTGCAGTGAACCAGCCTGCAATTGCCAGGGGCAGCGAATAGTTTACAACACGTTTGTCAAAGGGGAAAAGCCCCGTTGCCAGGATAAGGACCAGGGGAAACAGGCAAATCCTCTGGTACCAGCACAGAACACAGGGGGCAAATGCCATTACATGGCTGAAAAACAGGCTTCCCAGTGTGGCTGCGGTGACGATCATCCAGGTTAAAAAAAGAAGGGTCCAGTTTTCATCGGACAATTGCGCTTGTTGGGACATTGGTTTAACTCTTTATTATAGGTGCGGTTTACACGGGGCCGGGGCTTATCTCCGGGGGATGTGCGCCCGTGAGGTTACGGATGGCCCCGGATGGCAGTCGCTTTGAGAAAAACAAAGGCTAACAGCGATAGGATCGGGTAAGGGTATAAATTGGAACGGCGGGTATGGCGTAGTGAGGGGCAGGCGCAGGACCCGGCAGGTTGTTCCTGTCCTGTGGTTTTTGTACTGTAACCATAAGCGGCACAGGCGGGTTTTGAAAATGGGTGTTCAAAAAGGGTGCCGTCTTGGTGTTGCAGGGTCTTTTTGTGCAGCAGACCCCCTTGCCGGGGGGTGCAGAACAAGGCATTTTTCCATCATACACCTTGTACGCACCGGGTAAAAAAGAGACGTCCGGCCCCGGGGGGAGGCCGCTTGCCCGGTAACACAGACGGTCTGTCACGTCCGGACTGTTTCCCCCTGAACAGACAGCCCCAAACAGGAGAAGTCCTGTGAAAAGGAGTGCCCCGAAGGTGGTGTAAAATTTATTTTTCATTGTAAATTCCCATATTTCCCGGTTTAGCTAACGTAAAACCAGTGGGTTTGTCAAGAACATTCAGATTACCAAATGGTTAGACAGGGTCTGGAAAGTGCATATTAAAAAAAAGCAATGCTGCCGGCAATAAGGACCAGGATACCGGAACTTACCATCCGGGAAGCCATGCACCAAACTAAGGTTTGATAAATATCTGGAAAGTATTTTCCACCATAATCCAAATTGACTCAACTTCGGATTTGAAGAAGCGGATCATGGGGATTTTTTTTGTGACGGCAGATTTGAAATTTATCCTGACAAGGTATCATATGCATTGGGTCCCAATAATTGCGGACTCAATTCCTTGACAATCGTCTTCAAATAACACTAATGATAAAAGCATAAGCCCGTATTCTTTCCGAACACTTATATTGGATTACCCAAAGGAGTTTATCCATGAAAAAAATTATCGGCGGCGCTCTATCCATTGTCTTTGGCTTTTTTTGTTTTTCAGCCTTTCCCTCGGCTTTTTTTTCTCTTTTGAAAAGTCTGATCCCGGCGATGCTTATACTGGGCGGATGCCTGGCCCTTTATTTAAATAAGGAAGAAATATCAATAAAGAGCAATGATCCGGGTGATGGCGTGAAGGGTGATGGTATGGATGACACCCCCCTACCGGTTCCGTCTGGCGAAGCTGCGGTTTTAACCGACGACAGCCATGAGTTTGTGGGCAATACCGTCTCTGGTATTTTTCACAATAACCAATGCCCGTACGCAACGGGGAAAAACTGCACCACTTTTTTCCCCACCGGAAAAGAGGCGGTCCAGGCCGGCTATAAACCCTGCGGCATATGCAAACCCTAACACTTTCTTCACGGGGAAGGGGGCCTGGCGGATTGGTCCAGTATCTCCCTGGCAATTAGATGGGAAAAATCACCCAATAACTCGCCCATGACAAAAACAATGCGGTCAAAGTCCGGCAGGGTGTCGGGTACAGGACTTTTTAGATTTTCCATCCGGGTGGTCAGCAGTTTGCCGTCCTTTCCCCGGGAGAGTCTCCATTGGGCAGAAAAATGTATCCGGCCCCGGTCATCCGACTCAAACTGCATCACCTCCACATTAATGCGAAAGTCAGGGGGGGGCAACGGTCGAAAGGGGGCCATGGAAATGTTGGGGGAGGCAAGGAGCTGTGACATATTCTGGGCAAGCACCCGGATCATGTTTTTCCGGAGATTTCCTCCCCATTGGTGGTATTCTGCTATTTCCAGCCGATTTTGATGGCTTCTGGTAATAATCTGGGGTTTTTCCAGGTACTGGGGCAGATGAAGGGAGGCAATTTCCACTGACAATGGGAAGGAAGCCTGTGTTTTTTCTACAAAACCTGGATCATGGTCCATGGGGTTCAGGACATAAAATTGGGTGGGAGTGACCGGATTTACCCCCAGACAGCCGGACAGGAGCCACCCTGCCACCAGCAGAAGAACCCCTTGGTGAAGTCCTGACAATAAACGCGCCATTATTTTTCTCCTGATGGTTTTTTGCCGAAAATGACGGCATTGGGATTTCTTTCGAGCATATCCACAAGAATGCGGATGGAACGGGCCATTTCGCTCAATTCGGACGTCAACTCAATAACGTTGTATTGAAGGGGGGAGTTGGCGTTGAGAACTTCGTCCATCAGCCCCAATGTCGTCTTTGCGCTTTTCAGGGTGTCATGCCCTGCGCCTATGGCATTTTCCAAATTCATGGCAATGGGATCTATCCGTTGATCCAGTTTGGTTAAAATTTGTTTTAACAGGGCCAGGGATGCCCTGAAATCGTTCACTGCATCTGAAATCTCCCGGCTGTTGACCAGCTTGGTGCTTCCTTCAAGGGTACTCAAAAGCTCCGAGCCGATTTTTTCCATGTCCAGTTTTTCCATCTTTGCCAGGATATTTTTGGCGGAGGTGGTTATCTGGGCCAGGTCGGCCGGGAGGGTGGGCAGTTCCGGAAAGGGACCTTTGCCATTGACCATTCTGACCGGAGTGCCCGGATGCATATCCAGCTCAACAAACAATTGGCCGGTAAGCAGACTGCCGATTTGCAGCCTTGCCCTGAGTCCCTGGTCGATAAGGGTATTCAAGGCCTCAAAAGGAGAGATCCCCTCCGGGTCATCTTCCGAAAGAAAGCGTTCTGGGTCGATCTCCACCAGAACGGGAATTCTGAAGGTGGCGTCATGGCTGTCAAATTTTAAACGGATCTGTTTTACAAGGCCGACCTTTATTCCCTTGAATTCTACCGGAGCACCCTGTTGAAGTCCCCTGACAGACTCATCAAAAAAGAGAATACAGGTCACTTTTTTTATAAACGAGGCATCATGGATGGCCTTGTAATTGTCAAAAAGGGTGAAGGCCAGGCCGTCGGTTTTGTCCTTTACCTGCTCGGATGTGTCCGGGGTTTCAAAGGCAATCCCGCCGTAGAGAAGGGATGCCAGGGATTCCGTGCGCATGGTGACCCCTTCGGCTCCCATGGAAAGGTCGATCCCGCTGATGTTCCAGAACCGGGTATTGCTTTTTACAAGGTTGTGATAGGGGGCTTTGACAAAGGCATGGATAAAAATAGTTTTCTGATCATTGCCAAGTTCCCAGCCAAGGATCTCTCCTGCCAGAATTCCCTGGTAGTAAACAGGAGAGCCTGTGTCAATGGAGCTTAATTTGTCCGTAACCAGCATGACCTTTGTCCCGGCGACATCCGCCTGGATGACCGGGGGTTTATCAAGCCCTTTGAAGTAATTCTGACCAGGTCCCTGACCGGGCTCTATCTCAATATAGGATCCTGAGAACAAGGTGTTGAGCCCCGAGGCCCCGCGCAGGGACAGACGGGGTTTTACCACCCAGAACCGGGCGCCGCTCCCAAGGAATGTTTCTGCCCCTTTTTCCATGGCAGCCTTGAGGATGACATTGGAAAAATCCTGGCCAAATCCCACCGAGGTCACCACACCAATGTCGATCTCCTTGTATTTGATTTTGGTTTTTCCGGCCTCTATTCCTTCGGCAGTCTTAAAGGAGATTTCAATCTCAGGACCCTTTTCGGAAATTGTTTTAAAAATGAGCCAGCCGCCAATCAGGGCTGTTATCAGGGGAATCAGCCACACCAGGGAGACCCCGGATTTTTTTTTGATAAAGGGTTCAGGAGGGCCGCATTCATTATGGAGATCTGTCATGTTAACCTTTCTGCGTTATCCCAGATGAGTCTGGGGTCGAAGCTATGGGCTGCGAACATCGTAATGACCACCACAGCACCAAAAAAAATTACACCCATACCGGGGCGGATGGTGGACAGGGCACCCAGATTGACCAGTCCGGCCATAACGGCAACCACATAAATATCCACCATGGACCATGCCCCCACCACTTCTGTGATCCGAAATAAAAGACTCCGGTCCCGGGAGCGCCAGGGGGTCTTCTTCTGAATGGACACAAGCAAAAAGGATAAAATAAATATTTTCAATACCGGAATAACGATACTGGCAAAAAAAATGATAAGGGCCAGGATCCACATTCCCCCCTCAATCAGGTGAATGACACCCCCCAGTATGGTGTTGGGGGATCCCTTCCCAAATTTAATCACGGTCATGACCGGGTAAAGATTGGCCGGGATAAACAGCAGGCCGGCTGAAAAAAGAAGGGCCCAGGTGCGTTCACAGCTGTTGGCCTTGCGGCTGTGAACAGGGGTGTTGCAACGGGGACAATGGCCATGGCCGTGTGGGTCACCATTTGCATTCGGAACGAGCAGGGCACAGGTATGGCAGCCGATCAAATTGTATTCAAATGCGGTGGTGATCGGTTTTTTTATTCCCGTCTTCCCGGGCTCTGGGGTGTCTTTTCTGTGTTCCACCGGCATCGCCTGCCAGATGGGGGAGGGGTCCAGGTTGGCCTGGGCTGCAGCCATTACCACCATGAGTCCGATAAACGAATACATGGAAATGCCCGGAAGGATGGTGGCAAGATCCAGCAGCTTGACAAAGGAGATCAGGACCCCGAGCATGAATACCGACACAAGACTCCAGGGTTTGACCACCTTCACCCGACGATATACCGGGGCCATATGCCAGGGCCGATATCCAAATTTTATGGGCAATAATACATAGAGCATGCCGGTTATGGTCAAGAAAGGGAAGACCACGCTGGTGACGAGCACCAGAAGTCCCACCTCCCCCATTCCCTGGCGGTATAGCATCATCGCTCCGGACAAAAAATAATTTTCCACAAACCGCCCGCTGATTTCAAGGGACAAAAAGGGAAAACAATTGGCCATGATAAGCAGCATGAAAGCCGCCAGGTATAGGGCCAGAGACCTGTCAATGCTGTTGGGAATGTTTTGGTATAAAAAAGCGCCGCACCTTGTGCAAAGTGCTTTTCCCCCTTCAGGAACAGGTGTGCGCATGTGCAGAAGATCACATTCGTGGCAGGCAATCCACTCCCCGTCCACAGACCCCGGATGGGAACCCCCTTTTTCTCTTTTTAAATTCATAGGGACCGTTTGTTCTCATTGTCCTATTGAGGGTGCATGTTTCAGATTTGTCAGTAGCATACCATTCCTGAAAATTCAATGGATTAAGGGGTCGTTCAAAATAAAAATCACGGGAACGAAAGCGGGACAGGTGAATATTGTCAGGTGGATGCATCTGCTTTTTCCTGGTTTAGAACGATGGGGCTAAGTGTTGCCGTCAATGCCATTGCAAGGGTGCACAAAACTGCCAGAATTAAAAAACACAGTTTGTAGCTTGCGGTCAGATCGAACATGTATCCGGCCATGAAAGGGCCGATGGCCCCTCCGATGGTGCTGCAGAAGATGACGATACCAAAAAGAAGGCCGTGGGATCTGGTTCCGAAAAATCTGGCGATCAGGGGTGAAACCAGAGAAAAAACACCGCCATGGGCAAATCCGTATACGATTGCAAACAGATAGAACATCTCCAGGGTTTGTACCACCTGCAGCCAGCAGAGGGCCAGCAGTAAACAGATAAGACAGATCAACAGGGCTGTTTTCTCGCCTATTTTGTCACCTGCCCCGCCCATTAAAAATCTGCCGCTAATACTCACCCCGCCGATGGTGGACAATATTCCGGCGGCAATGGTGGAGGGGAAGCCAAGATCAATGGCATGCTGGACAATATGCATCAGGACCGTATAAATACAGAAAAGAATAATAAAATAGACACTGCAGACCGTCCACAATTGCCGGGTGCGAACGGCTTGCTGAAAGGAAAGCCCCCCTTCGGGTGTTTGGGGTTTTTCCGATCCGTGACAGATGCCGTTGTCAATGGCCTGGCCTTTCTGGACAGGGTCCCGGACCAATAGCTGGGATAGGGATAGGACACAGAAAAGGATGATCCCCCCCAATATCCCAAAGGAGGTCCGCCACCCATGCCGGGTTAAAAGCCAGTTGATGAAAAAGGGCATGATCAGCATGCCGACACCGGT
>JAHIVS010000540.1 GCA_018816605.1 Pseudomonadota bacterium | reverse complement strand
CGTGCTCCTGGCCTCGTTTGTGGTGCTGGTTTTTCTATTCCAGATCTGGATGCTCACCATCGGGATTGAAAAACCCGTGGAGTTTTTCCCCTCCATTGACCCGGCGTCTGTCTATGTCAATATTGACGTTCCCCAGGGGGCAGACCTGGAATTTATCGACCGCACGGTAAAATCGGTGGAAATGGCCATTACCGGAAGCAAGAGTCAAAACTACCAGGAGGCCATTGCCATGCAGACCCACGCCAATGCAGACGGCAGCACCTTTATGGCCCCTTCCAACATTAACAATATCGAACATATTTTCACCCGGGTGGTTCAAAATGCCGGCAGCTCGGTCTTTGACTCCAACCTGCCCAACCATATCGGCATCCAGTTCATTGACTTTGAAGACAGAACCTCCCCCACCAAACAGGACCTGGAGGAAATCCGCCGTCGGGTGGCCCATATTGCCGGGGTAAAAATCACCGTGGACGAACTAAAAGAAGGTCCCCCCACCGGTCCCCCCATCAACATTGAAATTTCAGGAAACAATTTTAATATTTTGAGCCGAATTTCAGAACAGATAAAAAAGGTGGTGGAAAGCGTTCCCCATGTCAAGGATGTTCGGGATGACTACCAGGGAGGGCTGCCCTCGGTTCAAATTATAATCGACCGCCAGAAGACGGCCATGTTCGGCCTGACCACCGCAGCCATTGGGTTTGCCCTGAAAATCGCCTACAATGGCCTGGATGTCTCCACCTATTATGATGGAGATGAGGATTATGATATCGTGGTCAAACTGGCTGAATCGGACCGGCTGGTAACCGATGTGCTGCACAAGCTCATGATCCCCACCCCGACAGGTGAAATTGTCCCCTTAACCACCCTGGCCTCCATTGAATACAAAGGAACCATCGGCGATATTGTCCGGAAAAATCATGACCGGGTGGTCACCTTGCAGGCCAATGTGGATGAAACAAAAACCACGGGAAGCGTGGCCCGGATGCAGGTCCAGGCGTTGCTCAAGGAGATGAAATTGCCCCCGGGCTATGCTTTCAAATTTACAGGAGAAGACGAAGAGCAGCAACAGGCCCAGGATTTTTTATCTAAGGCCTTTATCATCGCCCTGTTTTTAATTTTCCTGATCCTGGTCACCCTGTTTAACTCAGTGGTGCAACCGGGCATCATTCTGACCTCGGTGATTCTCTCGCTTGGCGGTGCCTTCTGGGGACTGGCCGTGATCAAATCCCCTTTTGGCATCATCATGACCGGGGTGGGAATCATCTCGCTTGCCGGGGTGGTGGTGAACAATGCCATCGTCCTCATCGACTATACCAACAAGCTAAGGGATGCGGGCATGGGGGTAAGGGAATCGGTGATCTCCGCCGGTGCCACCCGGCTTCGTCCGGTCATGCTCACGGCCATCACCACCATATTGGGACTGTTGCCCATGGTCACGGGCATCTCCTATGATTTCCACCTCATGGCCCTGTCCCTGGCCTCTGAATCCAGCCAGTGGTGGCGGTCCATGGCCATTGTGGTCATCTTCGGCCTCATGATTGCCACGGTCCTGACCCTGGTGGTGGTCCCCACCCTCTATGCCCTGATTGAGGATGCAAAGGACAATTTTGTCACAGGCTATGCCCGAACCAGGAAATTTTTCCTGGGAGAACCGGAATCAGACACGATGAACTAAAAATTGAGATAACTATTACCGTTTTTCAGACCCGTTTTTCAGACGCCAGTGATGTTGCAACAAAACCTGAAAATTTAAGGATAATCTTTATGTTTCAGATACACGGTAAATCGGGTTTTTGAGTCAACATTAATAGAATCGAGTGTCCATGCACCAAGGTAACGAGGATCTATTTCAACAAACAGCTTGGCTTTTCCAGTGCCGTCTACCGACATCCGGGATCGTGTGAAGAGGATATCCGCCGGCGGCATCGGCAGCGACGCCGTCACTGCAATGGCAGTACCGACACCCAGAGCGATTCCTGTCAGTAAGGTCAATGTCAAAATCCATTTGCGCATATTGCATTCTCCTTATCAATAAACAATCGAGTTTAATCCATACCACTTCTGATCTTCCTTCTGATTCACCTAAAAAATTTATCCCGATTATTGGATTACTGCTGCAATGGTTTCTCAAAATGCTGGTAATCTTTTAACCGGGTCCAGTTGCCCCCCCATTCCCATCCAAGCCGTAAAAAAGTTTGCACAACCGGATGATCGGCCGTAAGCGCCCCCCCATCGGTTTCCGGATTATAAACAGCGCCTTTGGGGAGAATGAGACTGCCTTTGATATAGGGATTCTGGAGGGGATTGATATCAATGGCCCTGCCGTATGCGTGCTTTGACAGCCCTGAACCGCCTGTAATCAGTCTGTAGTTGAAGCCGGATGTGTTGTTGGCTTCCATGGACAGGTCATCATCCCAGCGGCCCTCCTTACGAAACCGTTTATCAGAGATCGGGAT
>JAHIVS010000539.1 GCA_018816605.1 Pseudomonadota bacterium | reverse complement strand
CTGTTGCCCTCATAGGTGGGGTTCAGGATCACATAGGCTTTGACCAGCTGGTAGCGGTTGGGATCAGGCGCGCCCACAACCGCTGCCTCGGCAACAGCCGGATGCTCCACCAGGGCACTTTCCACTTCAAAGGGCCCGACGCGGTAGTCCGATGACTTGATAACGTCATCGGCCCGGCCCACGAACCACCAATAGCCGTCGCTGTCAAAGGAGGCCCTGTCCCCTGTATAATAAAAATTATCCACAAAGACCGAACTCATTTTTTCCGGGTTCCCGATGTATTCCCTGAAAAGCCCAATGGGCCGCCACTGGTCCAGTTTTAAAACAATATGCCCCACCTGGTCAGGTGTGGTGATCTGATTGCCTTCATCATCGGCCAGGGCCACATCATACATGGGAGAGGGCATACCAAAGGAACCGGACCGCATCCTGCCCGACATCCAGGGCGGATTTCCAATCATGGCCGTGGATTCGGTCTGGCCGTAAAAATCCCTTATTTCCGTGCCGGTATGTTTTTTCCACCGGGTAATCACTTCCGGATTCAACGGTTCTCCGGCACTGATGGACTGCCGCAGATGGGACAGGTCAAAGGAATCCAGATTCATGTTCACAAACATCCGCCAGGCCGTGGGCGGACCGCAAAAGGTTGTGACGCAGTTCCGGGAAAGGGCGTCCAGGTATTGTTCGCCGTCCAATACGGAAAACCTGAACCCGGTGGCTGTTGCCCCCACGTTAAAGGGGACAAAAAAGGAGGACCATGACCATTTGGCCCACCCGGGCGCGCTCAGGTTGTGGTGAATATCGTCGGGTTTTACCCCGGTCATGATGGTGGTGGACAAATGCCCCACAGGATAGGAGACAGCCGTATGCCCCACCCGTTTGGGAAGCCCTGTGGTGCCTGAAGTAAAAAAACAGAACAGGGTTTCATCGGCCGCTGTATCCGCAGCATCGGCTTCCATGGATTCGCTTTGAATCTGATCAAAGGGAATCCATCCCGGCTTTGTTCCCAGAACCAGTTTAACCCTGGGCTCAATCCCGGTTTCCTTTGCTGCCTGGTCCATTAAATCGGCAGAGGCTTCATCGGCCATGACCACATCCGGCCGATAGGTTTCAAACCTGAATTCCAGCTCCCGGCGCGTCATGGTGGTGGCCGTAGGAACGGCAACCATCCCGGCCTTGATGCAGGCAAGGCTTGAAACCCAGGTTTCCGGAAGAATCGGACACATCATATAGTAATTGTTCGTATGCCCCATTCCCTGTTTGGCCAGAAAATTGATCAGCTGGTTTGCTTTTTGTAAAAGTGCAAGATAGGAATAAGAACAGGTTTCAAGGGTATGGATATCATACCACACCAGGGCTGTTTTATCCGGAGTTTCCTTTACATGGAGGTCTTCAAAAATTTCTTTGGCCCAGTTAAACCGGGACGGAAGCGCCATGGCATTCAAGCGTTCAAAAAAACTCCTTGCCGTTTTTTCCTTGTCGAAATTGTCTTCCATCTGATTGATTCGGATGACTTCTCTGTAAAGCTCTTTCATGCCGTTAAAACACTCCTTGCAATCCACATTAATGTTATGTATAGCTGGGACCTGAAAAATATTGACTCTATAATTTATCGCCCTTATATTTGTCAAACTGTTTTACTTTTTTTAAGAACCTCCCATACCGGTACAGGCAAAACACCCCCATGAAAAATACAGACATAACGATTATAATGGCCCCCTTACAGGGATTTACCGATGTCACCTTCAGAAATGTCTGGGCCCGTCATTTCTCGGGCATTGACGAGGCCATCGCCCCTTTTATTTCCACCATGGGCCAGCAGCGGCTCAAACCAATCCGGCTGAAGGATGTGGCACCTGAAGACAACCAACACCTGTTTGTGGTGCCCCAAATCCTGGGCAATGTGGCAGAAGACTTTATCTTCCTTGCCCAGCGCCTGTATGAAATGGGCCACAAACGGATCAACTGGAACCTGGGATGCCCCCATTCCAAAATAGCCAAAAAACACCGGGGAAGCGGGCTATTGCTCTACCCGGCCAAAATTGACGACCTGCTGGCCCGGATCATCCCCAACATCTCCCCATCCCTTTCGGTTAAAATCCGCCTGGGCCGGCGGGCCAAGGATGAAATTTTTGACCTGCTGGCCATGTTTGACCGGCACCCCCTGGAAGAAATCATCCTCCACCCCAGGACCGGCATCCAGATGTACGACGGCACCTCGGACCACGATGCCTTTGAAAAAGCCATTCACAACAGCCGGCACAGGTTCACCTATAACGGCGATATCATTGATATCCCCTCTTTTGAACGCGTCCGGGACCGCTTTCCGGGTATCAAGCGATTCATGATCGGCCGGGGAATCCTGTCCAACCCCTTTCTGGCAGAAGAGATAAAAGGAAGTTCCCAAAATAACAGCTCCAGGCTCACCCGATTAAGAGCCTTCCATGACGAATTGTTTGTTGAATATGAAAAATTGTTTTCCGGTCCCGCCCATTTGGCCGGACGGATGAAAGGGTTCTGGGGCTATCTGGGTCCCTCGTTCAAGGACAGCAAAAAACCCCTGAAACAGATCCTGAAAACCACCAGCCTCCCGGCCTATACAGACCGGGTGGCGGCGTTTTTCGATCAGAACCCTGGGTTTTGTCCAGAGCCTTAAAGTCTGCCCTCTAGATATCCATGGCAGCCCTGTATCCCCCATGGACTGCATCAAAGGCTGTTGCCACTTTTTTTGCATCCCCGATCACCCGGCAGGGCATGCCCATTTGTCTAAGCACTGCTTCCAGGGGGTTATGGGAGGCCGATCCTGCCGCCACCACCACGGTATCGGCTTCCATGGGCCGGATCATCTCTCCTTCTGACCCGGAAAAAGAAAGTTCAACCCCTGTTTGGGTAATTTTTGTCACCCTTGCTCCGGTAAGGGTCTCAACCCCGAATCGGCCCAGATCCTGCATCATGCCCCATTTTGTTGATTTACCGATATCCTTTCCCACCCGGTCCGTCATTTCGATCAGCGTGATCTGTTTGCTGCCCCTGGTGGCCATCTCAAAAAGGGTATCCGGTGTCTCGGCCCTGTTCACAAATAAAAATTTCAGGGCATCGGCAGACAAGGTGCCTTTTTCCGCAAGGAAAAGCGCAGTCTCAACCCCCACTGCCCCGCCGCCGATGATGATCACCCGGCTCCCGGTTTCAGCCTTATGCGCCAATACCTCCCAGGCATCTGCCACATGGGGCAGATCCAGTCCCGGAATGGGCGGCACCAAAGGCCTGGCGCCCGTGGCAAGGAGAACCACATCCGGCGCCAGGGTTTCAATCAGATCTTTAGTAACCGCTGTGTCCAGGACCACGGGGATTTTCAGCGCCCTTATCTGGTTTTCCAGATCCAGGGCAAGCTGGGCAAACTCTTGCCGGCCCGGAGGGGCGGCAGCCAGGTGAAGCTGTCCTCCCAGACGGTCACAGCTATCATAAAGGGTGACCGAATGCCCCCTTCTAAAGGCTGTCAGGGCTGCCGTCATACCGGCTGGTCCTCCCCCGACCACCATTACTTTTTTTAAAATGGCCGCCGGCGCGGTTTCATCGGCCTGTTCATAGCCTGCCAGAGGATTGCACAGGCATTCGACAGATTTAAGCTTGAACAGATTGTCAAAACATCCCTGGGCACAGGCGATACAATGAACGATTTCCGTCTCCCTTCCCTGCTGGGCCTTTTGGGGCAGCAGGGGATCGGCAATGAGACTGCGGCCCATGGCCACCATATCGCAATACCCTTCCTGGATCACTTTCCGGGCCGTCTCGGGATCATTGATCCTGTGGCTTGCGATCACCGGAACCTCCACCACCGCTTTGATGGTCCGGGCAAGATAGGCAAAGGCACCCCGTGGCACCTGGGCCACAATCTGGGGCACCCGGGCCTCATGCCAGCCCACATTGATGCACAGGGCATCCACAGGCCCTGCCGCCAAAGCCTTTGCATACGCTATCAGCTCCGCCCGGGGATTGCCGCCGGGCATAAAATCATTTCCGTTCATGCGGACCATCAGGGGAAAATCCTTGCCCACCGCCGCCCGCACAGCCGCAGCCACTTCCAGGCCGAACCGCATCCTGTTTTCCAGACTGCCGCCGTATGCATCGGTTCGCTGGTTGGTCAAAGGAGACAAAAACTCACTGATCAGATAACCGGTGCCGCTGAGTATCTCCACCGCATCAAACCCTGCCTTTTTCACCCGGGCGGCAGCTGCGGCAAAGGAAGCGATGGTCTGCTTGATCTCGTCAAGGCTCATGGCTCTCGGAATCTCTTTGGTCATGCGGGAGGCTATGGCAGAAGGGGCCACCGGTTGTTTGCCGTCCAGAAAGAAGGAAAAATTATACCGGCCGGCATGGTTGATCTGGACGGCAGACAAAGACCCGTTGACCCGGATGGCCGAGGCCAGACGTGTCAATCCCGGAATAAACCGATCCTCATGGGCCCCGATATTCTGGGTATTGCCCGACAGCGCATCAATGGTGGCATAGCCCACACAGATAAGCCCTGCCCCCCCCTTTGCCCGCCGGGCATAGAAATTGACAATCTGGTCGGTCACCTCAAAGTTGTTGGCCATGCCCAGGTGCATGGCCGGCAGATAAATTCTGTTGGCAAGTTCCAGGGTGTTGATCTTAATCGGGGTAAAAAGGGGATCGGTCATGGGGCCTCCATATTAAATTTTGTTTAATCCTTTAAATTCCAATAAACGTTTTGTAAGGGTCCGGTCGATGATATAGGGGCGAAGCCCCCGGGCAAGACGGGTCAGCTCCACGGTCAGCCCTGCGTTGGCCCTGAAGTCCAAGTGTTGGGTATATTTTTCCCGCAGCCGAATCTCATTGTCCACGATCTGCCTTGCAACCCTTGGATAAAAATCCAGGTCCCGGGAGTCCACCCCCAGGTCCAGGCATTCTTTTAAAAGCCTTGCCACGGCCAGATCCTGGGCGTCAAAACTCTCTTTTTCAAGGGGGGCCAGAAGTTTTTGCCGGCACAGGGCGGTTACCTGTGAAAGGGTCAGACCCGCGGCCGAACAAAAGTGTTTTTTATCCATTTTTTCCCCGTCCGCCCCAAAGAGCTGGGTCTGAAGCTCGAGCAAAGGGGCAATATCCCGTCCCTGGTCCATTTCCCGGATCAGCCCCTTGATGGCGGCAAGGGGAAGCCTGTGGGTTGTCTGAACCTTTTTAATGAAGGCGATCCTGTCGATACAGACAGGGTGGTAATAGGCCATATTGGGACTGGTTTTTACAGGCTCAGGCAGCAACCCCTTTTTCACGTACAAAAGGATGGTGGATTTGGCCACCCCCGTGGCATCTGCCAGCTGTTTCATCTTGAGCAGGGGCGGGGTATTTTCTGGGACAGGTTCTGCCATGGGGTTCCTATAAATAAATATCATAAAAGTACAAACTAAAACTTTGCACTTTACATATAGAACAGGCAAATTCAGACTGTCAAGCAGAAGATTTTGGAAAAGCCCTGGGAATCGGGGGCAAATGGAGCCCGTTTAAACAGGAACACCGCTTTTAAGGCACACCCGACGACACCCCGGAAAGGGAAAACACACACCGGACAAATACCTTTTTGCTGCTGCCCGGTTTTTTATATCATGAATCACATGGAGAAAGCCTGGCCACTCCCCATCTGCCCCATGATTTTTGGTTCAGTCTTTTTTGTGGGACATCAGATCTGTTTTTTTTGTCTTGTCTGTCACCTGACAGGCATTGCGCATTCATGTGGATATGCCCATCTTGGGCAACAGATAGATCTGCAAAAACAGATATATTCCCACAAACCCGCCGATATACAATACCGTTTCCATGGCTCACCTCAATTCTATGAATATTTCTCGCCCGGCCCTGGTGCTAAAATGGCAGCGTAAGCGGACCGGACCGATTTGTTCCATTCTATCAAATAAGAACGGCCATTGCAATCCTGGCGGCATGAAGACAAAAATATAGTGAAAAACCATCATATTTTGCATAAAATATGATGGTTAATCCAAAATAATATTTTACATGTTTTATTTTTTTATCTTTAATTTCAAATGTTTAAATAAAAAATTTGTTTTATAAAAGCACTTGACAAGATATATCATATACGATATATCAAAAATCAATGAATATCATCGACACCATATCAACCGACACAAAAGCAGAACAGATCTATCGCAAGGTGAAAGCCGCGATTCTCAAGGGAGAAATACTCCCAGGCGAAAAATTAGTCATCAATCAGCTGGCCGCACACTTCAAAACATCTGCTATTCCGGTTCGGGAAGCCCTGGGCCGCCTGGAGGCGGTAAATTTAATTGTGGTTGTTCCCCATACCGGTGCCCATGTCAAGGGAATCGACATTGAGTGCTTAAGGGAGTTGTATCCTGTCCGCGGGGTACTGGAAGGTTATGCCGTCCGCCTGGCCACTGAAAAAATCACCACGGCTACCCTTGAGGCGTTAAGAGAACTCATCCATGAAATGGAAACAGCCGGAGCGGCCAAAGATTTTGCCTTAATGGGCAAACTCAATATCAGATTTCACAGAACGATCTATGCCGCATCCGAAAACAAAACCCTGATAAACATGATTGATGACTTGTGGGAAAAAACCGCTTTTGCCCGTCTGGTATTCAAATTTACGCCCTTCCGGGCAAAAGATTCCAACAAAGAGCATAAATTGATCGTTGAAGCTCTGGCAGCGAACAATCCCAAACGGGCAGAAAAACTGATTGTCCGACAGAGTGATAAAACCTTGATACTGCTGGATCGATATTTAAAGAAAAAGAAAGGATAACCCTTTATAGATTAAGTGAACGCGTTGCTAATGCGGAAAAATCCGCTTGCATATAGGCAGACATGCCCGTGAATTGAGGATAGACCGTTCCCGCCGGGTATCTATAACAATTATTTGTAAGGAGTATCTGCATGATGAAAAACAGCAAATTTCACAACGCTTTTTTGATGATTCTGGTTCTTTTATTCTGTTCTTGTACGGGCTCTGTTTTCGCTGCTGAAAATCTAACCATCGCTTCGGGCAAAGCCGGCGGCACCTGGTATCCCATGGGAGGTGCCATTGCCGATATCATCCAGAACAATGTGGATGGATACAATATGTCGGTCATGCAGGGGACCGGCGATGCCAATATTATCGGGGTAGACAAAAAAATGTACACACTGGGCATCTCCTTTTCCTTTGCAAATGCCGATGCAGTCCTTGGAAAAGCACAGTTCAAAAGCCCCATGAACAACATTGCAGGTCTTGCCGCCCTGTATCCGGCACCGCTGCAGATTGTGGTTCGCGCCGACAGCGATATCAAAACCATTGAAGATCTTAAAGGAAAACGAATCGCACCGGGCTTGAAAGGGACATCCGGAGAAGTATTGGTGCAAAATATTCTCAAAGTTCATGGCTTGAGCTATGCGGATATGTCCAAGATAGAGCATCTTGCCTATGCCGACGCCGCCATGCTGATGAAGGACGGGCACATTGATGCCTTCATGCCCTTTACAACAGTGCCAGCACCGGTGATCCAGGACACGGCGATTTCCCTTCCCAAGGGTGTCCGACTTTTGTCCCTGGCACAAGATAAATTTGATGCACTCAAAAAATTAAATGACGGCTATTCCTCCCTCATGGTTCCCGCCGGCCAGTATGACGGCCAGGAGACCGAAAGCGTTTGTGTGGGCTCCAATAATGTGGTGATCTGCCAGAAAAGCCTGCCGGAAAAACTGGTTTACGATATGACCCGTGCCCTTGTGGAAAACCAATATCGATTTGCCAATGTTCACAAGGTTGTCCAGTCCTGGGCACCCGAATATGCGGTCAAGGACATTGGGGTTCCCCTCCATCCCGGTGCCCTGAAATATTATAGGGAAATCGGCGTTATCAAGTAAAAATTGGTACCCCCATAAAGCCGCTCCGCCAGGAGCGGCTCCAGCCCAAAAATCCGTCACCCCCATAGTTTTTGACAGGAGAGCACGTCAATGGTTTCAAAAACAAAGAGAACATCCATGGATATCACCCCCCTATACAAAGGGCTGGTCTCCATTGTGGCCTGGTCCATGGCATCCTTCCACCTCTATACCGGAATTTTCGGGATATTTCAGTCGGTGCTTCAGCGAAGTGCCCATGTCTGTTTTGCCATGGTTCTGGTCTTTTTACTGCTCAATATCAAGGGCAAAAAACAGGCAACCGCTCCTCCCTGGTATGACTGGCTGCTCATAGGCCTTACCCTTGCCACCGTGGGCTATGTTGCCCTGTATGCAGGCGACATAGCCTCCCGGTACGCCTATGTAACGCCTTTAACCCGGTATGAAGTGATCGCCGGCAGCCTCGGCATACTGCTCCTGCTGGAAGCTGCCAGAAGAAGCATGGGGCTTGGACTGCCCATTATCGCCCTTGTATTTTTAGCCTATGTATTTGTCGGTCCCTATCTTCCGGGAATATTGAGCCACCAGGGATTTTCACTCATGTGGGCCACGGATCACCTCTTTTTTACCACCGAAGGCGTATGGGGTATTCCGGCAGGGGTCTCGGCCACCTTCATTGTCATGTTCATTATTTTTGCCGCCTTTCTGGAACAATCCAAAGGCGGCGATTTTTTCATCGATCTTTCCCTGGGGTTGTTTGGCAAAGCCAGGGGAGGCCCTGCAAAAGCCGCCATATTTGCTTCCGGGTTCATGGGGATGCTGTCGGGCTCGGCCGTTGCCAATGTGGTGACCACGGGTGCGTTCACCATCCCCCTCATGCAGCGTTTGGGATATAGCCCAAGATTCGCAGGAGCCGTTGAATCGGTTGCCTCTTCCGGAGGACAGCTCATGCCGCCCATCATGGGAGCTGCCGCCTTTATCATTGCTGAATTTTTGGGGATGCCCTATATCGAAATCGCTGCAGCAGCTGTAATTCCATCCTTTTTATACTATTTTTCTGCATTTTCCATGGTGCATTTTGAAGCCCTGCGCATCGATCTCAAAGGCATGAAGGCAGAGGAACTGCCCCGGGTCCGGAAAACACTGGTTTATGGATTTCAGTTCATCCTTCCGGTGGCGGTCCTGGTCTTGCTTCTGGTTAGGGGGAACAGCCCCATGCGCGCCGGGTTATGGGCCATTCTGATCACCATCCTGGTCAGCTATGTCCGCACAGAAACCCGGATGACGCCCAAGCGGATACTGTCCGCCCTTGAAAGCGGTGCCAAAGGGTCTGTTCAGGTCGGGATTGCCTGTGCCACTGCCGGGATTATTATTGGTGTCCTGACCCTGACAGGTCTGGGCATGCGATTCAACTCCATTATTCTGCTAATTTCCCAGGGCAGTTTGCTCTTGACCCTGATTTTAACCATGTTCACCTCCCTGCTGCTGGGAATGGGACTGCCCACTGTGGCAGCCTATATCATACAGGTCTCACTGACCGTGCCGGTGTTAACCCAGACCTTTGGAGTGAATCCCATAGCGGCCCATTTTTTCATTTTTTATTTTGCCATCATTTCAGCCCTGACACCGCCGGTGGCCCTGGCGGCCTATGCAGCAGCAGGAATTTCAGGCGCTGATCCGCTTAAAACAGCAATTACCTCCTGCCGCCTGGGACTGGCCGCCTTTATTGTTCCCTATATGTTTATTTATGCCCCCCAGCTTCTGCTGGTCGGCTCCCTGGGGGATATTGTTCTGGCAACCGCCTCGTCCTTGATCGGGGTGGTTGCGCTGGCCGGATCCGTGGTGGGATGGTTGCTTAGAAAAGCAAATGTAACGGAAAGAATCCTCATGATGGCAGCGGCTTTGAGCCTCATCAAGCCAGGCCTTTATACCGATATCGCCGGGATAGGAATTTTATCTCTGGTTCTGGGATTGCAGTATTTTATCAAACTAAAACCCATTTCAACCGAGATCCGCTCATAGAAGAGGTCAAAGGATACCCCTTGGAATACGCCCTGGGGTGTCCTAGCTGAAATAAACTTATAATAACAGGTTCAACCCATATTGTTTACAACGGTGCCCCGTTAATTTTAAAATGGAAGCACCATTACGCCACCGGTCCGAAATTTTGCTGACCCAGGCTGCCAGGAGAACCCCATGCACGAAATAACATCAACACCAATGGATGAGATACCCATTGAAACCATCCATCAGATTAATGGATTCGATGCCATCAAAGAAAACTATCCAGACTACCTTACCGATGAATCAAAGCTCACCATGGGCGCCTTTGATTTTCTGTTCTTTCCCCAAAATGAGTCTGAGTTGGCGACCATTGTCAACGAGATGATCCGAAAAAAAATCTGCATGACGGTGGCAGGTGCCAGAACAGGTCTGGTCGGTGGCTGTGTCCCCCTATGCGGCGCATTGATTTCCCTGGAGAACCTCAACAAAACATTGGATCTTTCCTATTCTGAATCTGCGGATGAATGGCGAATCAAAGCCCAGGCCGGCGTCCTTTTATCGGATCTTGCAACCATGATCACCGGCAAGTGCTTTTCGGACCTTGAACCCGATTTGTCACCAGAAACACAAAAGAAACTGATCCATTTCAAAAATGATCCGGGGCGTTATTTTTACCCGCCGGATCCAACTGAAATGAGTGCCTCCCTAGGGGGGACAGTTGCCACCAATGCCTCTGGCGCCAGGACCTACCATTATGGCCCCACCCGGGATTGGATCAGGGGAATCCGGGTATTGACCATGGCAGGTGAATTTTTAGAGATCCCCAGGGGAAAGTATTTTTCCTCCCCGGGCGGCCAGTTTACGGTCTATGATTCCAAAGGGGGACATACCCCCATACGGATTCCCGAGTATACCCTTCCCCGAACCAAGAACACCGCCGGTTTTTATGCAGCCCCCCACATGGACCTTATCGATCTGTTCATCGGTTCCGAAGGCGCCCTGGGAATTATTACCACCATTGAGATTGCCCTGCTGCCATGGGAGCCAAAATGCTCGGTGATCCAGTTCGTAAGCTCCGATGACAAGGCCCTTCATCTGGTGAAATCCCTTCGTTCAGACAAACGGATTCAGCTTGATTTTATGGAATTCTATTCCCAGAATGCATTGAACCTGCTCAGGAAGATGCAGGCAGAAGATTCGCGCATGGTCGGGATGCCCCCCATACCCGAATCCGCCGGGGCTGCCCTCTTTTTTGAGTTGGGATTTGATCCTGAGATGGACACACCCGATTATCGAGCATTGGAAGAGACCATAAATACGGCCGGCGCATCTTTGACAGACTCCTGGGCAGGGTATGAGACCCGGGAGATTTCCCGTTTCAAGCACTTTCGCCACCTGCTTCCGGAAAAGGTAACCCAGGTCATATCGGAAAGAAAGAAAATACACCCGGAGATTCACCGGCTCAGCTCCGATCTGGCAGTACCCGACGAGCACCTGGATGACATCTGGAACCTGTACAAGGAGCGTCTGAACCTGGCAAACATTGAGTGGGTGGGATTCGGCCATGTGGGAAACAACCATTTTCATATATCTTCCATGCCCCGGGATATGGAAGAACTTGCCAGGGGGATAAAAATCTACACTGAATTTGCGGAAAAAGCGGTTTCCTATGGCGGCACTGTCAGTGCCGAACACGGCATTGGTAAAATAAAGGCCAAATACCTGAAAACCATGTATTCTAAAGACCATATCGCACAGATGAAAAGCATAAAAACGGCTTTGGACCCGGATCTTTTACTCAACCCGGGAAATATCTTCACACAAGAAACTTGCACCAAATAAATGGGGAGCACCATGAATATAGTTGTTGCAATAAAACAGGTCCCGGAAATTTCAAATGTTCAGGTAAACCCGGAAACCGGCACCTTGATACGCCAAGGCGTCTCTTCTATTTTAAACCCCTTTTGCGAGTATGCACTGGATCATGCGGTAAGACTGAAAGCCTTGTGCCCGGATATCCGGATTACCACCGTGTCCATGGGCCCCCCCCAGGCAAGATCGGCCTTGATGCGCACACTTGAACTGGGGGCCGACCGGGCCGTGCTTGTCTGCGACCGCAAGTTTGCCGGAGCCGACACATGGGTTACCGCCCTGACACTGGCAGAAGCGATTCGCTGCACGGTTCCCGATTTTCACCTCATCTTCGTGGGAAAACAGGCCATTGACGGGGATACGGCGCAGGTGGGCCCTGAAATGGCCGAAATTCTTCATCTTCCCCAGATCAGCTATGGAACGGCCTGTGAAATAACCGGTAACAACAAAAAAATCCGGGTTCAGCGGGAAACAGAATCCGGCTATCAGATTCTTGAGACAAGGTTACCGGCCCTGGTATCTTTCAGCAAAGGAGAGAACATCCGCCGGGCACCCTCGTTTGCCGACATTCTGTCAAGCCGGAAAAAGCCCATTGACCTCATCCGTGCACAGGATTTGAATATTGCGGATCAGGAGCTGGGATTGTCCGGCTCGTTTACCCAGGTGGTCAAAATTTTCCCGCCCTTGCTTAAGGAAAACGGACCGCTTCTTTCCGGTCTCTCCCCCCAAGAAACAACCGCTACAATCATCAAGCTGCTGAACACTATTGATGTGTTGGAAAAAAAGGAAGGCTCTCTATGATGCTCATTAACCGTGAAAAATGTAACCAGTGCGAGCTTTGCATAAAAAGCTGCCCCTTTGGGGCAATGACGATCACCGAACAATCTGCCCAGGCCGGAGATGAATGCACCCTTTGCGGCTGTTGTGTCAATGTCTGCCCCCAGGGGGCCATTGCCATTCAAAGAACACCTGTCTCCCAGAAAGACCTTGCCAGATTTTGCGGTGTCTTGGTGGTGGCCGAATGTGAGGAGCGACAGGGATTGTTACATCCCAAAAAAGTGGTGTATGAACTATTGTCCAAGGGACGCGAACTTGCGGACAAGTTGGGACAAACGCTCATGGTCATTATAATGGGAGATGACAGGCTGGCGGATTTAACAAAGCTGGGACACCATGGTGCGGACCGGGTTTTAAAATGCGTCCATCCCCTGTTAAAAGAATTTTCAACCGACGGTTTCACCGCCGTCTTGTCAACGGTTATCGCAGATATCAAACCCGGGGTTGTTCTTTACGGAGCCACACCCAACGGCCGGGAACTTGCCCCAAGGGTGGCGGCCAGGCTCCGTCTGGGACTGACCGCTGACTGCACGGGTCTGGATATCGATGCAGAAAATCAACTGGTCCAGACCCGGCCGGCCTTTGGCGGGAATATCATGGCCGCCATTATCGCCCCCAGAACCAGACCCCAGACCGCCACGGTTCGACCCAATGTGTTCCCTGTAAATTTTTATGATGCCGCAAAAATTGCCGAAATCCGGGAGGTGTCCCTGGTGCTGAACAAGTCGATGATCCGCACCCGGATTGTTCAGGAGGTCTGTTTAACAGAGGAACAGGAACCGGCGCTGGAGGAAGCCCGGATCATTGTTGCTGCAGGTCGCGGGTATCAGACACAAGAAAATTTAAGCAATGCCCGGCGCCTTGCAAAAAAACTGGGGGGGGTCCTGGCCGCAAGCCGCCCCCTTGTGGAGGATGGACTGCTGCCCCATACCCGGCAAGTCGGCCAGTCCGGGAACACCATCAGTCCAAAACTGTATATCGCTTTGGGAATCAGCGGGGCAGTTCAACACCTGGTCGGGATGAACGGGTCACAAACCATCATTGCCGTCAACCAGGACCCAAAAGCCCCTATTTTTAAAATTGCCGATCTTGGCATTGTGGGAGATGCGGATGCAGTGGTTAAATCACTCCTGACAAAATTGGAAAACTGATCCTCATTCCAGGCAGTTCTCAACAATCAGATATTGTTTTTGGCGGTGAATCATTGTAAATAAAAGCTTTTGTTAATCTATAGGCTTGCAAAGAAGGTTAAAAAATGAACCAGACCGCCCCCCTGGAAACGGCCGAACAAATGGATGAAATCCCAAAAACGCCATACCTCCCTGGTATTTTTGGGCGGGAGCAACCGGGTGATGGTGAAACAGGCCGCCAATTCCCACACCCTCTGCAACCTGCTGCAAAAAAAATCTCTGAAAAAATTTCCGAAGAACCGATTGCCTTCTTACCGGGGATCCCCGCCAATGCGTTTTCCTGTCTGCCCATTGACCACCTTGTTTTTACCGGTTCTCCAAAGGTGGGCAAAACCATTGTTTCCCATCGATATCCAAAGATAGAGACCCGGGACTATACCAGTATCATCAATGGGAAAGCCTATTTGGGACTTCTGGCAACCCTTGACGATGCCCGGCCGTGAACCCGTCACAGGCCCTGTTACCGCAAAAAAGACCCCTTCGGCTTTGCAGCCGGACCACCGGCGCTGCCCGGGCCTTGAAACCAGCATTGCACAAGATCGCTCGGAATGAAAAAAATCGTTTCCGCCATAGGACACCATATTATAGGGAGGATCAGAAGATGGCGGTTTGCTGGAATTTTGTGAATTTTTATTGCGTCTGTTTTCAAGATCGGATACCCGCTTTTTTATTGGTTAAATAAAACCAAGACGGGGTGTGATTTCAAGCGGTTACATCACCTTACTTGCCCCGTGAACGGATACGGTTTTTTTTTAAATTCCTCGAGTATAAAAATTTGAATCTAAGGCTGAGCTATGCCGGAGAGCCAGCCCCCACTGTTTTATGGAATCCTGATCAAGCTTTTGTGTGGGACCCTTCTGGTGAGGATATTTGAAAAAGCGCTGAAGGCTTTTTAAAGGGGGATATACCGAAGCCTGGATGCATAACCAATGGCAAGGGCAATGGAACAGGCGACCACCGGGGTAAAAAGCCAGGCCAGAAAAATTCGCTTGAGGGTATTCATGTCCACCGTATTGATCCCCTTTATAATCCCGATTCCAAGAACCCCGCCGATGACGGCCTGGGAGCTTGAAACAGGAACCCCGACAAGGGTGTATAGATGGATGGTCATTGCCATGGACAAGGAGACCACCAATGCGGAAAATGGGTCCAGGGCCACCAGTTTCTTGCCCACGGTCTCCATGACCTGGCGGCTGAAGGTCAGTATGCCCAGGGCAATACTGGCACCGCCGATCAGGGCTGCCGCCTGTACATTGATCATGCCGGCACCCACAAAGACTGCCGTTACATTGGCCACATTGTTTGCACCCAGGGCATAGGCACCATAGCTTGCCGAGAAGATCAGGCCCGCCCGGAGAAAACGATCGGCGCTGAATAGGGTTATGGGAAGCCGGTTATAGAAAAAGGCCAGGATTCTATAGAGAATTACGGTGATAACAGCTGCACCAAAGGGGGTTCCCACCCAGCAAAGGGCCACCTTGCCCAGACCCAGAAAATTGAGTTGATTGTTCATGATGCCAATGCCGATAATCGCCCCCACCACTGATTGTGAAGTGGATACGGGCAGAGCCATCACTGTCATGAGGGTGACGGTAAGGGCTGCTGCAACCGAGGAGATGACGGCCTGATCGATGGTCAGGCGGGTTAACCCCTTGAGGGTCTCGATACCGGCCTGGCCCGATATAACCGCACCGATAACCACAAAAATCGCCGCCAGAATTGCCGCCGGCCAAAAGCGCATCATTTTGGAGGACACGGCGGTTCCAACAATATTGGAGGCATCATTGGCCCCCAGAGACCATCCGAGAAAAATACCGCCCAGAAGAGCGAGCATCATACCCGCCGTTTCAGTGTCAGAATATTCACAAGCTTTGACACCCTGTCCGCCTGATCCGAAATATCCCCAATGTTGATGACAAGTTCCTTGAACTGGAGCTTGAAAAAGGGGTCCAGGTCGGATTTAAACAGGTTTGAGATGATGCGCCGCTCAATATGATCGCAATGGCTTTCATTGGTATCAATGGTGCTCATCAGGGCACGGGTGCCTGCTTTATTTTTTAAGAACAATGTTACCTGCTTTGAAACAAGATCACAGGATTCTATGCTGATGCGGATCAGCTCCTGAAGGTCTTGTGCAAACGCCTCGGGAATGACAAGTCCCTGGTACCGAATCATAAACAGCGCCCGTTCCAGAAAATGGGGAATCTTGTCCAGGGAGATGAGAAGATTCATGATATCCCCTCTGAAGTCAGGAATCAAGGCTTTCCCGAACATGAGATTGTTGACCTCATCCATGATATCATCCGCCCTGGACTCGCACTTGTGGGTCTGCTCCATGAGAAAATCAAATTTTTCGCATCGCTGCCGTTTAATGCAGGAGACCAATGCATTGCTGAAGTTTTCCTGGATCAGCTGGAAGGTTTCAAGATAATCAAAGATCAGCTCCTCCACCCGATTGTCTTTTTTAAAGAAAAATCGAAACATATGAGCCTTCCTATTGATAATGAATCCTTTTTTCCACCCCCACAAACTGAATGATGGTGATAAGGGCAAGAAGCAGCACCAGAACAACCGTAAGGGTGGCTGCGTAACTGGTATCCCAGAAACTGAAGGCATTCTCATAAATGTAATACAATAGCAGGGAACTGGCATTGTCCGGCCCTCCCTTGGTCATGATCACCAGATGATCCACCAGCTTAAAGGAATTGACAACGGCATTGACCGTGATGAACAAGGTGGTTGGCATGAGCAAGGGAAAGGTGACCCGCCTGAAGTAATTCCATTTTCCGGAACCTTCCATGAGCCCGGCCTCTCTGAGTTCCGGGGAAAGCTGCTGCAGGGCAGCCAGATAGAACACCATGAAAAATCCGGATTCCTTCCAGATAACCATGACAATAAGGCAGTAAAGGGCGGTGTCTGGATTGCCCAGCCAATTGTGGCTGTCACCGCCGAAGAAAGCAAAAACCTGGTCAAAAAGCCCGTATTCCGGTGTGTAAAAGAACAGCCAGATATTGGCAACAGCG